>NZ_JACJER010000339.1:0-371 GCF_014164185.1 Shewanella sp. SG44-6
ATTGCTCAGTCAAGCCAAATTTCGGTTAAAGCAAGTGATTATGATGCATTAAGAGCTGCTGGTGTTGAATTCCCTGAACTGATTTCAGCGGTAACCTTCTATACCAATGACTTTGATACCACCACTCAAGGTGTTGATATTGTCGGTTCGTATACTACTGAAATGCTTTCTGGCGATGCCAAGTTTAGCTTAGCCTATGGTTGGACTGATACTAGTGTTGATAAGTATGATCCAGAAACAACTGATGCAGGTAAAGTTCGTCGTTTAGAAGATGGTATTCCAGCACATCGTGCCACTCTAACGTGGGGCCAAAGCTGGGATGATTTAAGCATGTCTGTGCGTGCTAACTATTTTGGTGAATATTACGCAAC
>NZ_JACJER010000033.1:0-39714 GCF_014164185.1 Shewanella sp. SG44-6
CTGTAACTATGATGATAAAGCAGGCTATCGCACCAAGAATTAACACAACGGTTTGTAAGGTGATTGTTATTGGTGGTATTGGCCAAAATTTATCGAGCTACACTGCCGATCAAGCCGTAGTACAACGCTATATGGTGACAAAAAATCCGAGTGATGCCAGAAAATCAATTTGGGCAAATGCAATAATTGCAGCCCCAGGAGCATTATTATTCTTCTGTATTGGTACCGCGCTATACGCCTTTTATCAAACACATCCAGAAAAATTAGACCCTACCATCCAGATTGATCAAATATTTCCCACCTTTATTGCGACTGAACTGCCAATTGGTGTTGCGGGTCTTATTGTTGCGGGAATTTTTGCGGCCGCCCAATCAACAGTATCGACCAGTATGAACTCTATCGCGACGACGTTAGTAACTGACTTCATAAGGCCTTTTAATTTAGTGAAAACTGAAAAAGGTTATATGAGTGCTGCGCGCTGGCTAACTTTTATCATGGGAATACTCGGCACACTTGCTGGACTGATCTTTATCGATCCAGAAATCCGCTCACTTATGGAAGCTTATTTTAAAGTGATCGGCATGTTTATGGGCGCATTGGGTGGTCTATTTGTATTAGGCGCCTTAACCAAAAAAGCCAACTCGTTTGGCGCGATAACAGGTATTTTAGCCGGTGTATCCACCATGATATCTGCATGGCAGTTTGGCTGGGCCGACGGTTACCTATATGCAACCATAGGTATAATGTCATGTTTAGTCGTTGGCTATATTGCCAGTTTATTAACACAAACGTCCAAGACAACGAACAAAGACTTAACTGGGCTAACCTTATATACCATGCATCCAACCCCTATTAAATCGTGATTAATATTCAAATAGCCTTTAGGAAATAAGTATGACAATAGTAAATAAAATTTTAGAAAAGCAACTATTAACTTTATTAAAACAGTCGTTAATTGTCTCTTGCCAACCGGTTGATCACGGCCCTATGGATAAGGTTGAGCATGTTGTTGCTATGGCGTTGGCCGCCGTAGATGGCGGCGCAAAAGGGTTAAGAATCGAAGGCGTCGAAAATGTTAAAGCTGTAGCCAAGGCAACCAGCACACCGATCGTTGGCATTATTAAAAGAGATTTAATAGATAGTCCAGTTCGCATCACCCCGTTTATTGAAGATGTAAAAGCCTTGGCACAAGCCGGAGCCAGTATTATCGCGTTTGACGGTACACAAAGACAAAGACCAGTACCAATGTTAGCGCTACTTGAAGCTATTCATAATGCAGGCTGTATTGCCATGGCAGATTGCGCAGACTATGAAACTGGCCTCATGCTGGCACAACATGGCTGCACTTTTATTGGCAGTACCATGTCTGGTTATACTGATTTGAATCCCCCGCCCCATGATCCCGATTATGCCCTCGTCGCTCATTGGGTTAGCCAAGGGTTAAATGTTATCGCAGAAGGTCGCTATCACTCTCCAGAAAGAGCAGCTAAAGCGATTAAACTTGGCGCCTTTTCTGTCACTGTCGGCTCGGCAATCACCCGCGTAGAACATATTACCAAATGGTTCGCTACTAGCATAACAGAGGCGTTGCCTTCAATGGAAACAACAATATGATCATCGCAATCGATATTGGTGGTACAAAAATATCTGCTGCACTGATGGATAATAATGAAATCATTGAATCAAAAAAGACTGATTCGATTGTTCATCACGATCTCGATAATTTAGCGAGTTATGTGGTTCATTTATGCCAAGACTGGATTGAAAAAGCACAAATAGTCGCCGTAGCCTGCACCGGACAAGTTGGTAAACATCAAGTTAACTTTCTGTCAGCCAAACAAGCCCTACCCTTACAGCAGCAGCTCAAGACAGGATTTGGGCTGCCCGTAGTTATTTTAAATGATGCTGCAGCGGCTGCATGGGCAGAATATTGTTTAGGTCCCAAAAGACAAGACAGCACCTTAGTTTATATTACGGTGTCGACCGGAATTGGCGGCGGCATTATCCAAAATGGTCAGTTGGTCACTGCTAGTGATGGTTTTTGTGCACATATCGGTCATATGTCAGTTAATTGCCCCACGGCTCTTAGTGTTCAATGCCATTGTGGCCGAATCAATTGCGTCGAAGCTATTTCATCGGGCACATCAATCGCCAGGCAAGCATCAACAATTTTAAAGACTGCTGTTAGCTGCAAAAACGTGTTCGAACAGCATCTGTCTCACCCAGAAATAACCACGCTACTGGACCAATGTGCTGATGCGCTCGTTGATTTAATTGCGAATATTAAGGCTCTTACAGGTACGACTGTGGTTGTCTTAGGAGGAAGCGTCGGGGATGCATCAGCTTTTAAAGAAAGAGTGGCAGCTAAAATAGCCAAGTTACCGATGATATATCAAGTTAGCTTGGTCTCGCCTATAACAGGAGAGCATGCGGATCTTATCGGCGCAGCCATGTATGCTCAAACGATAAATGGCTTCAATGATGGTACTCAATAGCCGCGACTGAAATGCTATTTTATTGGAACAAACATGCAAATTATTATTTTAGATAATCCCGACCAAGTTGCAACTCATGCTGAACAATGGGTTACAGAAGTTATTAAACAAAAATCAACTCCAGTTTTAGGCCTAGCCACAGGCACCACCCCTATTCAACTTTATAAACGGCTAGTACAACGCCATCAAACAGCACAGTTAAGCTTTGCTAATGTCACGACATTTAACCTTGATGAGTACCATAATATTGCCGCAGATAATGCACAAAGCTACCGCAAGTTTATGAAAGATAATTTATTTGATCATATAGACATTGACCAAAATAAAACATTTTTACCTATCTGTCAGCAAGATCAAAACCCACGTATTCAAGGCCTTGCTTACGAGAAAAAAATTCGCAATGCGGGTGGGATTGATTTGCAAATATTAGGCATAGGCGCAAACGGACATATCGGCTTTAATGAACCGACTTCGAGCTTAGCATCTCGCACAAGAATTAAAACCTTAACCAAGCAAACGTTACAAGATAACAGCCGCTTATTTGATAAAGATGAATACCAACCTACGATGGCGATGACAATGGGCATTGCCACCATTCTTGACGCTCGTTATGTGTTACTGATGGCGACAGGAACAAATAAAGCAGCAGCAGTAAAGCAAATGATCATGGGACCTGTAACCGCTATGTGTCCCGCATCCGCTTTACAAATGCATGAAAATGCGATCATTCTGCTAGACAAAGAGGCTGCATGTGAATTAAGCGATCAAGAGTATTTTATTTGGGCAAACCAAGAACACCAAAAAATTAATCAAGCCTATGGACTATTCATCTAGATAACTTATTTATAGTTCACTCATAGTTCATTAATATTTAGTCGACTAAATATTAATGAACTTGGCTATACAGGCACATGTTTTCATAGCAAAGCACATCTAATCTCTCATCACATACCAAATAAATACCAAGCTCTCCACTAATTGCCACTCGGAATCTATAGATCGCTCAATTGGACCTGCAAGGTAATATTAAGCAAACCCTGTTCGCCATGATGAACTGTCTACAGAGCACATCACTGAACAGTAATTATTACCGCCCAGATTTACCTACCCGACTATCTTGCATAAAAAAACCACCAATAATATATTGATGGTTAGATATGACGCACTAACAACAACTTCACTTTAAAAACACTACAATATAAAAATCTTCGCGTTCAAACTTTTTTATATATTCCTAAAACCTCATGCTAAATAATTAATATTATCTTCTAATACCAAAAAGATAATTATTATTAGTTATTTTTGTCATGCGGCATGTGTTCCATAAAGCCAGCCGCTGTCATTTTAGCAACAACATCCTCTTTCTCTTGGTTAGAAAGCGCACTAATTGGCAAGCGAGGATCACCAACATCGATACCATGTAACAACATAGCAGCTTTACCGGCAGCAACTCCCCCGTATTGTACCAGTGGACGAATGAGAGCAATAACCTTATCCATGAGGGCAGCGACAGCCAGCTGATCACCCTTGTTAAAAGCAGCAATAATATCCAAATAGAGTGGCGCAGCATAATTATAGGTACTTCCTACTGCACCTATCGCGCCAACAGCAAGGCCACCCGGGAGAAACTCATCAATCCCAAATGGAATATCAAATTTACCATCACACACTCGTACACATCGTTGATACTCATAAAGATCAACATGGTTAAACTTAATACCAGCCAAGTTTGGAATCACCTTATCAGCTTTGATAAGAAACTGTTCCATATCAAACATCACCCCAGACATACCTGAATGGTAATAATAAAATGCTTTTGTCGGTGCTGCTGCTGCAATAGTGGCACAGTAATCAACAAGGCTATCAAGAGAACTCGGTTTGAAAAAACAAGGCGCAATAATCGAAGTGCCAAAAATATCGAGGGTTTCAGCATGTCTTGTTAATTCAAGTGTATCTACAATGGATAAGGCACCAGTATGAACTGTAATACTGAGCTTTCCTTGTGATGCCAAAACCCAACGCTCAACAATCGCTTTACGTTCAGCAACAGAACAGTTAAGGCCTTCACCTGTTGTGCCACAAATATAAACACCTTTCACGCCTTGACGAATAAGAAGTTCAGCAATGCGATCGATGACAGGAAGATTAACTTCACCGTTGCTATCAAATGGCGTATGAGGGGCGGAAATTAATCCAGTCAGTTTTTGCATTATAAATCTCCATAAATTTAAAATATTTTTTTGCCGCCAATCCAGGTGTGGCTAACGTGCAAGGCAGAGTTATTACCGCATTCAAGCACGGTAAAATCTGCATTAGCACCTATGGCAAATTGCTGTATGTTGTCATTTATTCCAAGAAAATTAGCAGGGTATATACTCGCCATTCTTAGCGCCTCCTCAAGAGGTATATCAAGCATAACTTGAGCATTATTGACTGCCGTGATCATATCTAATGCTGAACCCGCTAATTGACCTGTTTGGCTCATCAACTTATCGCCTTCAAGCACAATTTTATGACCATCGAACTCAAACACCTTTTGACTACTGCCAATGGTTGACATCGCATCAGTGACTAACATCATTTTGCCAGAGCATTTAAGCCTATTTGCCAACTTTGCCGTTGCCGGATGAACATGATGACCATCAAGTATCAGCCCACACCAACTGTGCTCATCGAGTAGTGCCGCACCAACCATGTTCGGCTCACGAGATGTCAGTGGTGACATCGCATTAAATAAATGAGTAAAACCAACAGCCCCAGCAGCTAGTGCTGCTTGGGTTAATTCAAAACTGGCATTAGAGTGGCCTAAGCACACTTTTACATTGTGCTGAGTTAATCGCTGTATTTGCTCACTTGTCACATGCTCAGGTGCCAAGGTGACCACTTTTATTCCTAAATCATCGCGACAATAAATCGCTAATTCCTGCTCACTTAGGGGCCTTATATGCTTGCTGCTATGTATGCCTTTCTTGGGCTCACTGATATGCGGTCCCTCAAAATGTACACCTATAACACCATGGATCTCTTGCTTGATTGCTAGTGCGATCGTATCAGCGGCAGCACTTATAGTTTCAAGATTACTAGTGATCAGCGTCGGTAATAATCCTGTGGTCCCATACTTACTATGTGCCTCAACCATTGCTTTAAGCGTTGATAAACTCGTGTCATGGTTAAATAAAAAACCTCCTCCACCGTTGACCTGTACATCAATAAAACCCGGAGTTAGTAAGCCTGAAACCTTAATAAGCTTGGCGTTATTAACCACATCAAAAGCGATAACCTTGCCATTTTCAAAACTTATCGGTTGGTTATTAGTGATGCTTTTTCCATCAAATAATTGTTCGGCAATTACAGTTGTTATCATGACTTCTCGACTTTACGTTGCTTCATACAAAGTGTTTTGCGAACTCAACAAGGCTTTTAAAAAGTAGCCCTACTATTGGCAGAACAAATCACAGGTACGCCATCAACCTGTTATACCAATATACCTTTTGATTTATTTTTGTCAAAATAAAAATCTGTCAGCAACTAAGCCGCATGATGAAGCTGTTTGAAAAGCAGTATGTTGAGCAACAGTTAAGTGTCTAAAATCCTTCCCCTACCAGTTACTTGATTGGAAAAATATATTTCTTAAAAATCTTACGTAAACATTGCTGTTAGATGTTCATAGAGATACTTCTGCTTTGGCCATGAACGATTTTCATTCGATATTAATGAGATATTTACCATCCAACTCATCAGAAAAATCCAAAAGCTGGATTGCATTACACCAACTCAAGTGGTGTAATAGGTATACCTGCAGCGTGATCTGCTTATTAAGGCTAATATTTAATGGAATATATTATTGGTGCGTATGCCGCAGCACCTTCGACCCAGCAATGGGATCAAGAATTAGAAGCGAGTTACTACCAGGGGCTAAAATTACAAAGTAATATCATTGGCTTAGAACACCCCTTTGTGGGAAAGCTGCATCCTTATGATGATGAATGGTTTCTTAAGAATATTGATGAGAATTGGCAATTCATTTTTACATCAATTCCAGGGGTGATGGGGCAGATTGCTAAAAACCCGCATTTTGGCATAGCCTCCACCAATGAAACAGGTAGACAAGCTGCACTGGCTTTTTACCAACAAGCACAGCAAGCTATATTTAAATTAAACAATCACTTAAAAAGAGAGGCTGTAAGCTTTTTAAAAATACATACAGCACCAAAGATAACTGAAAACACACAATCATCTATTCAAGCTTTGCAAACATCGCTTGAAGCCATGCAATCATGGAACTGGTACGGCGCAAAACTGGTCATTGAACATTGCGATGCACATATCGCAGGGCAAGAAGCTGAAAAGGGCTTCATGCTATTACAAGATGAAATGACGGCGATTACGCACGTTAACAGTAAACTGAATAGTGATATTGGTATCAGTATCAATTGGGGGCGTTCAGCTATTGAAACACGTAATACCGATGGCCCCTTGCAACATACTAAACAAGCTTATCTCAGCGGCTTGTTAAAAGGGATCATCTTTTCTGGTACCTCAGATATAGACGGCCCTTATGGGCAGTGGAAAGACACTCACATGCCTCCAGCACAAGCCGTATACATTCCCAGCTTTGCAGAAAACTCTTTATTAACGATGGAGCAAATAGAAAAAACCATGCAACAGTGTGATTACAAGCAACTGAAGTTTATTGGTGGAAAAATTTCATTAAGCCCAAATGAGGCAAATGTTGACCAACGAATTTCTTATTTAAAAAGCCTAACAACATTGCTCGATCACGTACTCGAAATAAAATCATGAGCAATCTATCAATCATTTTGGCCAGCCAAATATAATCTATATGAGATATGCCACATGTATTTCTGATTAAAAATTTACTTTAATGGTTTGTATAGTGCATTTTACCCATTCTAGCGCTTAGTATTTGAGTGTATTGCGCAACATAGTGACAAGTAAATGTTTAACTCAGTTTATACCGGAAATGGTGTATAAATAGATAACATGTCAATTTACCGACTAAAGAATGCAATGGCTTGCTAACGTATTAAAGTGATGAACTTATCACTGTCACCTTAAATTATAGGCATAAAAAAGCCCCGTTCGATTAAGAACAGGGCTTTAAATAATGGTACCTGAGGTCGGACTCGAACCGACACGCCGCGAAGCAGGGGATTTTGAATCCCCCATGTATACCAATTTCATCACTCAGGCAAAGACTTGTAAGCTGTATTTAGCTTTGCAAAAAAATCTGCTGTACGCAAATATCTTTGCAAAACTAACCACTCAATTAATCGACTTATGTTGTCACAATTGAGTGTTGGCGATTATACCTTTGCATTTAATAATCGCAAGTACTTTACCTATTATTTCTATAAAAAACACTCAATTGCTCAAAAGTCATTCATAGTGCCAAATAACAATGGCTGATGGTTTTTGTGAGCTAATTAGCAGTTTCACACAAATATAACATTATCACTGCTGAAGATTGATCAAGATCAGTATCACGACAGAGTTTTGACTTTATGATGATCATGATTTCACATTCCAGAGGATAAATATCATGGCATTTTGGTTAGATTTAATGTTTGGTAACGCAATAGGATTACTATCGATGACTGTAATCTTTTGTACCTTTGGAATAATGTCTTATCTAATGTGGATGTTTATTGTGAAGTCTGCACCTACTAAGTGAGTCTCTAACTAGGCTAAGTATTTTACTGCTTATTATTTCATGATCAATATGGATTCTTCCTTGCGAATCATACATTGGCGATAAAACACATGGAGTGTTTTTATGTCAAGTTGGGGGCTATATGGCCCCCATTTTTTTATTTATACCAATCAAATACTGCACAAAATATTAAATTAAGCGGCATGCTTGCGTGATTGAACCAAGCCATTAATAAAATGTGGACGTGTTTTGATTAGATAGGTCATTTCCTCAGCACTCGGCTCACCTGCTGGTAAACGTAATACATCGCGATTTAAATAATTTCGCGCCGGCATCGATATCTTGTATTCTGCCGTTGGTCCTTGAATCGCATAGTGGCGCTCATTTCCAAGCATCTCAAGTATACTGCTATGAACTAGATTTTTAACTGCTAGCTCATTTTGCGGCAGGGTTAAAATAGTCTGTCCCTGTAAAAAGAATTCGCGTAACAAGGCTCGTTCTGCCGGATCGAGTAGCTTCACTTTTGCTTCGATGGTTTCTACTGTGCGTTTTTGGCGAAAAAAAACAATAGACTCATCAACCACAAAGGCAAAAATTTGACTTAAAAAATACGCGACTCCCATTATTAATCCTAAGCCAATAAACTGACCATATTGATTGACTAGGTGATCTAACGATAAAAACGCCAGTAAATCTTTAGGCGCAAACAGTAAACTAGTACATGTTACAACAACCCATGTCATAGCACTTACGAATAAACGTTTGCTATTAAACAACTTTATTGAACCTACTTTTATTTTCATCATAGCTTACCCGCAGTGTCAGATTTTTGATCATACTGACTTAAAGCAAAATATATGCCATAAAAAACATCACTAACATTATCTTTATTTACACCATTTCAATTCCATATTAGGACATTCAAGCTATGCTTGAATAAAATTCAGAAAGTTGGAATTAACACTAGCGCAACAAGCTGTAAGCTCGTATTTTATATGTCACTCATCATTGGTAATTAATCACATTGAAGAAAATATGCTGATATTCATACGACAATTGCTCCAGAGCCCTATTGCCCGAAAGTTAACACTGTCTATCGTGGTGTTTAGCTCTTTGATTACGATTGTGACGACAGCTTATCAGCTCATAAGTGATTATCAGGAGGATGTGAATAGAATTGATCGCGTATTTTCAAGTATAGAAGCGGTAAATTTAGAAGTATTAGCATCCAGTGTTTGGGTAATAGACGAAGACTTAATTAACACTCAACTCTATGGTTTAAGCCAATTACCTGACATTAAATATATTTCTATCCGTGATGACAGTAATCAAGAATGGCATTTTGGTGAGTATCAGAAAACGGCCGTTATCGAAAAGCAATTTCCGTTGATTTATACCAACAATGAAAATATTCCTGTTGGGACCCTTACAGTACAAGCCGATCTCAATGCTATTTATGATCGTCTGTATAATAAAACAATACTGATTTTACTGTCCAACGCGATCAAAACCTTCTTCGTTGCAGGTTTTATTTTGTTTTTGGTCTGGTTCAATGTCACCAAACATCTGCGCCAATTAAGCCAATATTGTGATGAAATTAGCTTAGAAGACCCCTTTACGCCATTAAATTTTAACCGTAAGCCACAACGTGACGAGTTCAGTTTAGTCGCCGAAGCCGTCAATACAATGCAGCAACAAATTCGAGGATCTTATCAAGATCTGCAGCAATCAAAAGTCGATTTAATGCATGCCGTTGAAGATCGAGATCGCTTACTATTATTAGAGCGTAGTTATAAAGATGAACTTGCTCGCCAAGTAAAAGAGCAAACCAGAGAACTTGAACAATCACTGCAAATGTTAAAACGAACACAACAAGTGCTGATAGAAAAAGAGAAAATGGCCGCATTAGGAGGATTAGTTTCCGGCGTCGCCCATGAAATTAATACCCCGATAGGTATTTGTTTAACGGCTGCAAGTTCACAATTGGCTTATGTAGAAGATCTGATCAAGCTTATCCATAGCGATCATGCCACATTAGAACAAATCAATGGGATTTTAGAGCAATACCAAAAAAGCAGTCAGTTAATTGTGAGTAATATCACTCGTGCCAGTTATTTAATCCAGCAGTTTAAATCTATTGCGGCAGAACAAAGCCAAGAAAAATACACTCTATTTAATCTTAATCACCAATTACGCGATATTACCGACTCAACCTTAATGATATTTTCGCCGCAAAAGGTTGAGATAACAGTCAATATTGATGAGCAATTGCAGGTTTACACTAATTCCAGCCTACTCTCCCAAGCTATTAATAACGTGATATCAAATGCATTTTTACATGCATTTAAAGATACCTCACAAGCGAAGATCTGCATTAATGTAATTACTAAACCTGACACTATTGATATCGAAATTCAAAATAATGGTGCGCTTATTCCAAGTGATATTGCAGAGCATATATTTGAACCCTTCTTTACCACCGCTCGCCACAAAGGTGGTGTCGGCTTAGGGCTCGCAGCTGCATTTAATGCAATTACTCAGATAAAAGGTAGCATTCGCTATGTTGCTATGTCACCCCTTGGAGGACCTATGTTCGTGATAAGCGTGCCGCGATAACATCAGTAAAGCAGCACTTAACGATGCTAAACTGTTCTCGCGGCTAATTTACTCAGTACACGACTCACAGCAACAAAAGCAAATGTTCCCGTCACCATAGTAATGGCGCCAAAACCAGAAGCGCAATCCATCCGCATACTGCCTTGTGCTGTTTCCTTAGTGTTGCATACGCTGCCATCAGCTTGAGGATAGACTAGATGTTGGGTCGAAAACACCGCATCTACCGCAAAGCGGCGCTGAATATTTTTAGTAAAATTATAATCTTTACGTAATATGTTGCGCACTTTTGCCAACAATGGATCTTGTACTGTTTTAGCCAAGTCAGTCACTTGAATTAAGGTCGGATCGGTTTGGCCGCCAGCACCACCAATAGTCACTAGGGCAATTTTATTGCGCTTACACCAAGCAATTAAACCTGCTTTAGGTTTTACCGCATCAATACAATCAATCACATAATCAATATCACCACCCTGTGAGGCTGGCTTAAAATACTCCGCCAGATTGTCTAAAGTAATAAAATCTTCTACTTCATTAACCACACACTCGGGATTGATTTCACCAATACGTTTTGCCATAACCTCGACTTTTGATTGGCCGATAGTAGAGGTTAATGCATGTATTTGGCGATTGGTATTGGTAACACAAATATCGTCTAAATCGATAAGGGTGATCTGTCCTATACCACTTCTCGCTAGGGCTTCAGCGACCCAAGTTCCGACGCCACCGATACCCACAACCACCACATGTGCTTTTGAAAAAGTCGCGAGTGCTGTTTGGCCATATAAACGGCCAACACCAGAAAAACGATGAGTATAAGATTCTGACAACATTGGTTACGCCCTAATTAACGACTATTTTTTCGCGGCTAATTTTAAACGATTTATCGCCAAAGCTAAACGTTTGTCACGATTTGCTCGACATGAATCTGATTAAGGTGGCAGTTCAAGTTATTCATAAGCATCTGATGTAAGCATTTACTGATAATGATCCACATCAACTTGGATAAGTGTTGCGATAAAGCAATCAAAAATAACCTGTGGTTAAACTATCCAAATAAAACTGACACTTTAGTTACTAAAAAGTGGATTGATACCTCAAGAGCACGTCTATTACGAATTAATACAAGCAATTAATCTTCGCAATAAGCCAGGAGCAGCATTTTGTAGTGGTCAACAATAGCCTCACTCTGGAGGTAATCAAATACAAATGGGTCGCTCAAACTAATCGATTATCACAAAACGCTTAAAAAATGCTTAATTTATGACCTTATTAGACTAAAGAGATCAATTTATCATTCAATATTCGCGATGATTAAATTAACATGGGCTAAAATACAATTCTGCAACTTTTGTGGTTGAGCGCTAGCCGATTTTACATAAATAGGTACGCCCCAAGAGGCAGATTTAAGACATATATTGATTTAATTACACAAATGGTCGCTGATATCACAGATTTATCGACAAAATTTCAAGTTGGGCTTGTTTATTTGATCTAGCCCACACTATGAAGGAACTAAATCTGTGAAAATCTGCACCAGATTGTTACAGAATTAAATCTGCGACAAACTTCACTAACTAAAACCATGAAAAATGGAATATAGAACATAACGTTCTAGGGAGCATGAAAGATGAAAAAAACCTTAATCTCTGCATCGGTAGCATCAGTACTCACATTAGTTTCTTTCGCTACACTTGCTGAAGGCCCAAGTTTCTATGGTCGTTTAGATTTAGCTGTGACTAATTCTGATAAAGGCGCTACAACTCAAAATGGTAAAGAAGGCACAGTATTAGAAAACAACTTTTCTAACTTAGGCGTAAAAGGTAGTGAAAAGTTTGCTAACGGTATTGAACTGTTATACCAAATGGAATTCCAAGTTGAAAATACCACTCAAACTGCAGGCAAAAATGGCAGTGACGAAGTCGTATTTAAAGCGCGTAACACATTCTTAGGTTTAAAAAGTGACGCTGGTACTGTGTTAGTCGGCCGTAACGATACAGTATTCAAACAATCTGAAGGTGGCATAGATTTATTCGGTAACTTTAACGCCGATATCGATCGTATGATTGGTGGCCAATTACGTAGAGCTGACGGTATTTGGTACTACTCACCAGTGATTGCTGGTTTAGTCACATTAAACGCAACTTATTTAATGGATGACAACTACGAAGGTTCAGATGAAGACCAATATGCATTAAGTGCAACCCTTGGTGACAAAGGTCTTAAAGCACAACCTTATTATATTGCTGCAGCTTATAACACTATTGGTGGTATTGATGCTTATCGTGGTGTGGCGCAAGTTAAGCTAGGTGAGTTCAAGCTTGGTGGTTTATACCAAAATACTGAAAGCCAAACCACTGATCAAGAAGGTGATTCTTTCTTCCTTAACGTATCTTACAACCTAAACGGCGTAAACTTAAAAGCTGAATACGGTCAAGATGAAGCTGGTTTTGGTAGTTACTACAAAAATATTAAAGAAGCGACAGGTACTGACGTAAACATCACTCAAATTACTGTGGGTGCTGACTATCGTATCTCTAAGTCAACCTTAGTTTATGGTCACTATGCTATGTATGAAGGCGACCACAAAGTCGGTACAGCTACTGTTGATTTAGAAGATGACAATATCTTCACTGTTGGTGCACGTTACGACTTCTAATCATAGTGCTAGCCGCTTCGGCTTAACAGCATAAATGATTAAAAATGCCAGTCTATGTAGACTGGCATTTTTGTATTTGTAATATCATCATTACGATGTGGTCATCAGATGTTAAACAGTGATTTAAAATTATGCTGTTGCACTTTACGATTAACAACCGTCAGCTAAGCAATCACTTCATTGAACACTTCAACATGATGTGACTCAACCAACTCTGGCATCACATGGTGAAAATAATGCTCAATCGCATCTTTAGCGCAATGTTGATCAAACGCAGCTCGGTCGACAAATTTTTCCACAAAGGCGACTTTATTGTCATCATCTATACTGATATTCAGTTCATAACGAATACAGCCTAGCTCACGTCGTGTATCTGGAACTAAACTTGCCAATGCAGCCACTAAGGCATCGCGTTTTCCTGCTTTAGCGGTAAATTGAGCGACACAAACAATTTGTTGGGTGTTTATTGCGTAATCTGACATTATTTTTCCTTAGATTAATAAATTAACAGCATATCTAAATGCTCAATCCCATCTTCAAGATACACCGCAGAATTAACCACGAAACCATGCTGTTGATAAAACTGACGTAAATAATCTTGCGCACCGATTTGGATATTGTCATTGGGCCAATGTCGTTTGGCAATACTAATAGCTCTTTGCATTAATTGATTAGCAATCCCCTGACCCCGTGTTACTTTCGCCACAGCAACACGGCCAATACTGGCCTGAGGATAACTCAGACTAGGTGCTAACACACGACTATAGGCCACGACATGGCCAAGCTCGTTCAGCCCAAGTAAGTGCCTTGTTTGCGGATGTTTGTCTTTACCATCTAACTCAGGGTACGGACAATTTTGTTCCACCACAAACACATCAACTCGAAGTTGTAATAACCCATAAAGTTGTTCCAGCGTCAATTCAGAAAAGCCAACATCTACCCATTGTAATGTCATCACAAACCTTATTTATCCCTGCGCTATACGCCATATTAGCATGATTAATGTATCTCACTAGGCTCATCTGATGGGCTTTTTTCTGGGGGTTTTCGAATAAATAATACTGCAAAGACTGCGATAAAAAGAAAACATGCCATAATAAAAAACACATCATTATAGGCTTGAATATACGCTTGTTGTGAAATGGTTTTAGCAAGTAAAGCATAAGCTTGCGAGTTAGCGCTTACAGCGTCCGAGCCAGCAGTTTGTAATATCGAGCTGGTGTGAGCGATATAATTATAGGCTTGCGAACTCACGGCGGGTAACGTTTCTTTTATGTGTGCCAAATGCCCCCTTGCGAGGTTATCGGTTAATGTTGCCACCAAAGCGATACCAAACGCCCCACCTAAATTACGCATCACATTGAGCACAGTCGATGCCGAAGCATTTTCATGTGGTTTTAAATGCATGGTCGCCAAAATACCAATAGGAACTAAGATAAACGGTTGCCCCAAGGCGCGTACTATTTGCGAGGTAATCATCTGATCGCCCGCATAATCAAGAGTCATATTGCTATTCATGTAATAACTGGTGGCAAATAAAGCGAATCCAAGTGCCGCCAAATAACGCGGATCAAACTTCTGCATTAACTTAGGCACTAAAGGTAGCACCAGTAATTGTGGAAAACCCATCCACATAATGACTTCACCTATTTCTAGCGGAGTGTAGTCATGAATTTGTGATAGATATAAGGGGATCATGTAAATGGCCCCAAATAATGCCATACCGAGTAAAAAGTATGCCACGGTAGACAAGGCAAAATCACGCTGAGCAAGCAGACGGATATTGACTAAGGGTTGTGCTTTACGTAACTGAATCCAAATAAATAGACTGATATTAATGGCGGCAATTATCGCGAGGTTACGAATAAGATCTGAACCAAACCAGTCTTTACGATTGCCCTCTTCTAGCACCACTTCTAGGCAACCCATACCCAGTGCCATCGTCACAATACCGGAATAATCAGCATCTTTTAACTTTTCCCAAATAATGGGTTTGCGCTCTAAACCATAAGCTAACATCGCCATTACCAATAAGCCTGGCGGAACATTAATATAAAATAAATAATGCCAACTAAATTGCTCAGTTAACCAGCCTCCCAGCGTCGGCCCAATAGAAGGGGCAAATGTGGCCGTCACCCCAAACAAAGCCATACCCATAGCACGTTTATTGTCAGGTAAGCACTCAAGTATGAGTCTAAATGCTAACGGAATTAATGCTCCACCGAAGAACCCCTGCAAGGCACGAAAAGCAATCATCGACTCAAGGTTCCAAGACAAAGAACATAATATCGATGCCAAGATAAAAGCCGCTGTGGTCCAGAGTAAATAACGTCGAGTCGATAATCCGGTACTTAACCAACCCGAAAGGGGAATCGCGATCATCTCTGCCACTAAATAGGCGGTAGCAATCCAACTGCCCTCCTCTAAAGTGGCGCCTAAACTACCTTGGATCTCTTTCATCGACGCATTGGTGATTTGAATATCCAAAATCGCCATAAATGCACCAATTAGGCCGCCCGCAACGGCTATCCAAGATCGGACACTACCACGCTGGTACCCAGTCGGTTTATCATCCTGTTTACTAGCAGAGCTAACTTCAGAGGCATTTACCTCTGCAGTTGATTGACTCATATTAATGCCCTGCTGCCGCTAACGTGGTTTGATCAGCGGACGACTTAGCCAGCGCCTGAGATTGAGCAGCAGATTCAGTATCGACTTCAACCACCGCACTCAGTCCAGGCAAAATACGTCCGATAGCAGATGAAGACGGCTTTCGTTCAAGCCGAATGCGCACCGGAATACGTTGAACAATTTTAGTAAAGTTACCGGTCGCATTTTCTGCAGGTAACAAGCTAAATTTAGAGCCCGATGCTGGAGCTAAGCTGTCGATAAATCCACTAAACACCTCATCAGGATAGGCATCTAAACTGACGTTAACGCTTTGTCCGGCTTGCATGTGCTCAATTTGAGTTTCTTTAAAGTTAGCCGTTACCCACACTTGAGTATCTGGTACTAAACTAAACAATGCCTGTCCCGGTTGAACATACTGGCCTACCATGGCACCACGCTTACCTATAATACCTGAAAATGGCGCTGTAACGCGTGTATCAGCCAATTGAATATTGGCTAATTCGACACTAGCCTCAGCCTGCTTAACATCTGCTTGCACTTGCAATAGCTGAGCGTTAAACACTGATAATTCACGCTGTTTAGCCACCAATGCAGCTTGAGCTTCATCGACATGTGCCGAGGCAGAATCGAAACCCGCCTGAAGTTGGTCAACATCATTTTGTGAGCTGTAATTACTGACTTTTAATTTTTGTGAACGTTTTAATTGTTGCTGGGCGATTAACTGTTCAGACTGTGAGGCCACAACAGCAGCCTTAGCCTGATTAATTAACGCTTGCTGCAAATCAACCTTCGCCGCCAAGGTTTGCAAGTTAGCTTGCGAGCTGGCTAATAAGGCTTTACTTTGGGCTAGCTTGGCAACAAATTGGCTATCTTCAAGTTGAGCCAATAGTTCACCTTTGCTGACATGTTGATTATCTACCACGGTAGACTGGACAATATAACCTGGCACTTTGACACTGATATTAGAAATATCGGCCTCGACATAAGCATTATCCGTTGATTCTATAAATCGAACTTGTGACCACCAATAAACACCGGCAACAACTAATACAAGGATAATACTTGGCACTAATACTAAGCGCTTATTGATAGACATGTTTGACTCCTAATTTATTCTCGCCTAGTTTACTACTGTTTCCTTTAGTTTATTAGATAGTAAAAATATAACCCACTGTTCCACAGGTGTAACAATATGGATCTAAATCGTGTACAAATTTTCTCACAGGTGGTTGAACAAGGCAGTTTTACTGGTGCAGCCAAAGCTTTAGGGATCACCAAAGCCACAGTGAGCAGAAAGGTTGCTGAACTCGAAGCCGATGCCGGTGTGCTATTACTATTTAGAACCACTCGATCATTAAAACTGACCGAAGCGGGTTCGAGTTATTACCATCGCATCAGTAAAATTTTGCAAGATTTACAAAATGCCGAAGACTTACTCAGCGCAAGCCAACAAGACATTAAAGGCAATTTAAAAGTAATTTGTCCTATCGAGCTAGGTCAGTTATATCTGGGGCGGATTCTTGCGCGTTTTTTGGCGACTTATCCCAACATTACCATTGATGCAGAACTGACTAACCGCAAAGTGGATGTAATAGAAGAAGGCGTCGATTTCTTATTTCAAATTACCGAACAACACGATCCAAAGCTGCAAAGTTACTCTCTGGTGACCGCAAGCAGACAATTAATGGCAAGTCCAAGTTACCTTAAACGTCATGGAACTCCCGCAACACCGCAGGACTTAATGAATCATACTGCAATCAAGCTTCAATCGGCCCATATTGATGGTGGCTGGCGTATTTTTGATGGCATCAAATGGCTAGATCTGGATCCACCAGCACAGCTGAAGGTCAATAATGTTACCTTTGCCCGAGAGGCAGCCATTGAAGGCCTAGGTATTACCGCGGTACCGGTTTTTATTGCTCAAGAAGCTATTGATAGTAAGCAACTACTGCCAGTATTAGAAGATTTCCCCATGATGCAAACTAAGGTCACACTCAGCTTTCCTAAGCGAATATATCTCCCACGAAAATACCGAGTATTCATCGAATTTTTATATGATGCCCTGTTTCAGCGTTGGGGAGATGGTGTGCTGGAAATCCCCGACTTTATAGTACAAAACAATCATAATTAAAGATGAGTTTTTAAGCACAAAATAATCTATAGGATATATAGATATTTTTAACTGACTAGGTGCTAGTATCAACTCAATAAAGTGATTAATTGAGATCATAGAGGTCAGCTTTCGCACTATTAATTCGCAATATCAATGATAAGTTTGGTTCAGGAAATTGTTCAAAGGCTAGGTAAGTATTAAGCGACTGATCCATTGTCTGCTGCAATACTAACCACACACATTACATTTATTAGTCACGCATAATGCGCGCTAGGAGCTATACAAATGAGCAAAGAACGTAATAATTCAAAAGAAGCGAAGAAAAAACCGGCATTATCTTTAAAAGAGAAACGTGCAGTTAAGCAGTCAAAAAATTCACCTGAAAATTTTGCCAGCAAGATCAAATAATTTATGCGTCGTTTAACCTATAAATAGCTTGATGCAGGCATGCTGAGCACATAAAAATACCGAGCTAATTGCTCGGTATTTTTTGTTTAGCGCTTATTTATTCGCGCCCTGCTTAACAGATGGCTAGAACTTGTACTTCACGCCCACTTTAAGCTGCCAAGCTGATTTGTTGATGTCATAAGTATCGTAATTGTTAGTCTCAATACCATCTTGGCCAAATGGAACAGAATAAGTATAAACTCCCGTCGTCGCATTGTAGTCATGATCAACTAACTTAGCATTATTAAAACTTTGGTATTCAACCACGCCCCAATCTTCATTAACTAGGTTAAGTACGTTTTTGATATCAAAGTATAAAATACCTTTATGCTCGTCAGTAAATCCTGGCAACTCTTGCGTAAAGCGGAAGTCTAACTGATGTATCCATGGCTGGTTGTCAGTACCTTTTGGTGCTATACCACCGGCATATTGGCCTAAACCAATTTCATCAATAGCCGCTTTAAACTCCTCATAAGTTAATCCACCCGCATACTCAACATTGGCATCATCAGCACCCGTTGGAATGTAAGGTAAGTAATATGATGCGCCTGCAAACTTACTTTGATCACCTAAATTACCATCACGATATGAACCTAGTGTCCAGGTTAATGGGTTACCTTCACGAGCTTCGTAGAATAAGTTAAAGCTAGAGTTATAACCTGCAACAAACTCTACATCATAACCCAAGCTAAAGGTGAAGCGATGCGGTGTTTCATAATAGCCAGTCCCCATAGTGGTGCCATTACGATCATATTGTACTGGAGTATATTGGTAGTTAGACGTTGCAGTAGAAGATGAACCTTGGTTGCCTTCTTCAACTGAGTTATATGCATAGCCCGCACGCATGCTAAGGCCCATATCCCACTCTTTGGCAATCGAGAAACTTAACGTCTTACTTGAACCATCTTCTTCTGCATTAGTTAACATGAGGTCATAACGCTCGGTATTACCACCAGCACCATTATTGGCTAATGGGTCCCATGTTTCGTATACCACACGGCCAGTGGCATCGGTTTTCACTTGGCGACGGGCTAAATCAACCCAAGCTAAGTCGTTTTCTTTTTGAATGTATAAAAATTCACCACCCACAAACCAATTATCACCTAAAGCACCTAAATCCCATGTACTGTCAAAACCAATACTTGCACGCCAGTCAGAAGGTAACTCAAAGTTAGGATCGATGGCATTAACATTACCGTCCCCGCCGACTAACCCCGCTTGGGCATCAGCTGGGACATTACCAAAATCTGGGGTGCCCCAAGCTGGGTTCCAACCGTCGTTATAGCTTAATAAGCTGTTGCCATCATTTGAAAAACTATTTGAAATCCATACTGATGGCGAGCCACCACTGTAACGACCCACACCACCGTATAGGGTCACATCATCGCTTAACAGGTATTTAAGCCCTACGCGAGGTAACCAAATATCTTGGCCATCTAAGGTTTCGTTGTTAGCAAAACCATATCGATTAACAAAATTTTCATTTATGGCTGGTTTATCTGACATGCTAATGGTTTCATAACGCATGCCAAACGTGAGTTCTAAATCGGCCGTAATATCCCATGTGTCTTCAACAAATAATGCCAAGGTGTCCATGTTAAAATTGGCACTTACATCATTTGGATTACCTGAAGTTGCATTTTGATAACGGAAACCATCGACAGTCCCTGTCGCTAAGTTATCAATAGAATCAAACTCCCAATTACCCAACACATCTTGAGCAAATAAGTTAAATATTTCGACGCTATTGTATTGAGCACCAAAGCCAATATCATGATCGCCTAAGTAATAGTCGCCCACAAAACGTAGCTCAAGATTTTGGTTATTTAATTCATTTGCTTGGCGAGAACTGTCAGTACCAAAAATAACTTTATCACCTGACTTTTCGAAAGTTTGTACCGACACCATACCAATGCCTAAGTCATCAATGGTTTTCGATTTAGTGGTGGTATCTTTATAAGCAATTTTGATCTCAGTACTAAAATCGTCAGTCCAATCGCTATATAAGTTTGCCGCGTAGGTTTCTAAAGTCTCTTCTTTATCATACCAAGTGCTTGATAATTTTAATGACGAACTATTCGATGACATGTTGTTAGTTAAATTACCGACGGTTGATTGGTAAGTAAAACTAGCACGGTGTTGGTCATTAATATTCCAATCCACTTTAGCTAAGATTTTTTCATCTTTTTCTTGAGGTGAGGTGGTGTAACCGCCAATGCTATCAAGACCATAAACAGACTGGGCAATTTGCTCAATTCGAATAAGCTCTTCTGAAGTCACATCTGACTCATTGGCAAAACCAGCGCCCTTTGGCCCCCACTCAGCTGATTTTGGCGCATCAAAGTTTTCATATGAGCCAAAGAAAAACAGGGTATCTTTAATTAGAGGGAAGCCAACCGTGCCACCAAATGTGGTTTCTTCAAAATCTTGGGTTAAGGTGTCACCAGAGTCTTGGTCTTTACCATCACCAGCCATACTATCGTTGGTGGTTTCCCAAAAAACCGTACCAGATAAATCATTGGTACCAGACTTAGTGACCGCGTTAATTTGCGCGCCCGTAAAGCCACCACTACGAGCGGAATAAGGCGATACGTTTAGGGCAACACTCTCTACTGCGTCGATAGAAATAGGTGAACGCTGAGTTGGATAGCCATTTGAATTAAGACCAAAATCATCGTTTTGAGAAATACCATCGACGACGAAAGTGTTAAAACGTGGATTCATGCCTGCCACGCTCATTGAAATACCGTCAGTGCCCACAACAGCCATTGGGTTTTGGCGTAATACATCTTTTAAATCACGGCTAATACCGGGTGCATTAGCAATATCTTGCTCACCAAAATCACTGTTACTGCCGGCGCTTCGATAATAACTCGCATTGCCAACGACACCTACACGCTCCATCGCAGAAATGGCCTCTAGCGTGCGGTTAAAACGGAATGTTTCGCCTAATCCTAAGTAGACATTGTCTTCAACTGTGTCAGCAAACACATCAGAATCAACTTTGATAATATAAGGACCACCGACACGCAAACCGCGGGCAGTAAACTGCCCGTTGGCACTCACAGGAACTTCAGTAACAGTTCCGGTTGGCTGGTGGATAATAGTAATTTTTGCATCAGTCACAGCATTACCCGCAGGACCTATAATCTGACCACGAATATCAGATGCGGTATCGGCCGCCATTGCAGGTAGAGCAATTCCCATAGCAAAACATGTCGCCAGCGCGAGACGACTCATCTTATGATTAAGCAACATTTCAAACCCCTGAATATTTTTATATTTTAATGTTTAGTTACCCGTTTATCGGGCTTGGTAAATCAATAGAGCAAAAACTTCAGGGCGAAGTCTAAGGTCGATATGTTGCATTTTAATGTCATTTTTAAACGAAAAAATCCACAGAAAAACAACTTTGGAGTAACACATAAATGTCATATTGTTGCTATATAGTCGCGACTCGAGTCTGTGTCACGACATCAAAATCATCTCGTATGCTGGCACATTAAAGACGCGCTTCTTGCTTTAGAAACAATAATGAATTGGAAATTTTTTATGAAATCGTCTGTTTTACTGAATAACATGTTATTGCTGGTGAGCTGTGCTTTGTTCACCTTAACATTCAGCCTCCCAGCCAAAGCATTTGGTCAATTAGGTCACAGAATTATAGGCCAAATCGCTCAAGCCAATTTGTCCCCAACGGCTCAACAGCAAATAAACCAACTGACAGATGGCGAAGGCTTAGCACAAATGTCGACTTGGGCAGATGAAATCCGCTCCGATAAGACTTGGGATCGTGCTGCCCCATGGCATTACATTTCAATTGAAGACGATGAAACATGGAAGACCGTTAAGCGTAATCCTGATGGCGATATCATCGAAAGTTTACAACGCTTTGAAAAAGTATTAGCGAACCCTAAAGCCAGCCAGCAAGAAAAATGGCAAGCATTGGCATTTTACGTACATTTTGTTGGCGACATTCACCAACCGCTACATGTGGGTCATAGCCATGATAAAGGTGGCAATACCGTTAATCTGAAGTGGTTCGGTGAACAAACAAATTTGCATACAGTGTGGGACAGCAAACTAATAGAACAGCAGCAGTTAAGCTATACAGAGTACAGTGATTTTTTAAAGCGTATTAACGAGCAACAACGCCAAAAGTGGATAGGTCAAAGCTATTACCAATGGGCAGATGAGTCAAAAGCATTAAGGCAAGGTGCTTACCAGCTCGAACAGAATTATCAAGGTGAAGACGATTTACGTTTTAACTATGTATTTACCAGTAAACCAATTATCGAGCAGCGATTGCAGCAAGCAGGCATCAGATTGGCAGAAAAACTCAATGCTATTTTTAACTAGCGCTATTACTAGTTGTTATCTTTATTGTGGGCCAGCAATGTTTTAGCTTAATAAAAAGCCAGTGATATTTATCACTGGCTTTGTTATGTACTTAACTCACTTTAGTTAACCTATTTGGCGTAACAGATTACGAGCAACAACCCTTCTCTTTATGGCCTTTTGGGATCATGTCCCACAATACTTTGGCCATTAACACCGCAAGCACAATGCCAGAAACAGCCACGATGCCTTGAGGTAATAAGGCATGCTCTTGGCCAATTTGCGGCATCACTTCAAAACCAAAGGTATCGACTAAATAATTGACTAATATACCGAAGACTAATGCTACACCAATCACGCCACCTAGATAGCCATATAATGCGCGCTTACCTAGCTCTTTAGTCACCACACCTAAAGTGGCAATATTGGTCGCAGGCCCCGCCATCATAAATACCAATACTGCACCTGGTGATACCCCAGCCAATAACAAACCAGCAGCAATGGGGGTTGAAGCAGTGGCGCAGATGTACATCGGGATCGACACCAGTACCATCACTAACATCGCCAGAATACCGTCGCCCCATTTGACTAAAAAGTCCGCTGGGACATAAGTTTGCACTAAGGCTGCAAAAAATAATCCGACTAATAGCCACAAAGTTGTGTCTTTAACTAAATCTGTTGCGGCGTAATGCAAACCCGATAACACTCGGCTGAATACGCTGTTGTGCTTCAATTCTGTTGCCATATCTTGGGTCGAAGCGCAGCAACTGGCTTGATCACTGCTTTCACTTGGCGCCTGGCTTTGCGCTTTAGAGGCGCAACAACTGCTTGCTGGTGTCACTTCAGCTTGCGGTTCAATTTTGCTACTGCAACAGCTTGATGTAACCGTTTCAGCTTTTGTCTCGTGTTTTACTTCATCTTTTACTGTCGCGCTGCAACAGCTTGAGGGTATAGATTCAATGGGTTTATCAGCGGCTTTAGAGGCACAACAGCTCTGCTTTACTTCTGCAGTATTGGTTGAAAATGAACGTGCTGGCGCCATCTGGCTCAACACAGACTCAGGCTTAACTGATGCAGAGTTAATCGCCGTCATTTTTACGCTAGCAGTTTGCATTGTACTAGCAGGGGTTTTATGTGTTGATGTTGTTTCAGGACTAGGCGTTGATTTAGAGCCACAACACGATGAAACCGCTTTGGCACTTGTTGAGGCATCTGTTGCCGTTTGCCCTTTTGCAGATGCTGATGCTGGAATACCGTCATCGTCATCACGGCCGACTAACAACCCCGCCACTATCGCACTGGTAATCGCCGCAATCGGACGCACAATAGCCATAAAAGGCCCGAGCAAAACATAAGATACGGTAATAGAGTCAACGCCAGTTTCTGGGGTCGATACTAAAAAAGAGGTGGTCGCCGCTTTTGAGGCGCCAGCTCGACGCAAACCGACTGCAGCAGGAATAACACCACAGGAACATAAAGGCAAAGGCGCGCCTAATAATGCCGCCTTCACCACGGTTTTCATTCCATGGCCACCGAGTTGCTTTTGCATCCATACCATAGGCACAAATACTTTTAATAGCCCAGCAAGCACTAGACCCAGTAACAACCACGGAGCAGACTCTAAAAATAAGTGCAGAAAATTGGTCAATAACATGCCTAATCCTTATGACCTGGTTGAGAAAAATGATGATGTTCTTTTTTAGCAATAATGTGTTTGTCTGACGACTCTAACGCTTCAAGTATTGAGCAATGCTCAGCACTATCAGGTCCGCCACAGCAGGTATTCGATAAACTCTTCAGTGAAGTGGCAAAATGTTGTAGCTCAGCTAACTTGGCTTCGACTTGCTCAAGCTTAGTATCGACTAAGCCTTTAACATCAGCACATGCGCGGTTTGACTTGTCCACTTCAATAGACAGTAAATCGGCAATTTCATTAAGCGAAAAACCAACCGCTTTAGCACGTAAAATAAATTTAAGTCGCTCAGAATCACTACTGTTATAGAGTCGATAACCGGCATCTGAACGGCTTGATGGTGATAATAAGCCATGTTTTTCGTAAAACCGTAATGTGTCAGCCTTAATGTCGTACAAGGCAGAAAGTTCGCCTATTCGATACATATCGTCACCGCCGCTTGAGATAATGAAGCCATCAATCTAGTGTAGATTTTACCCGAGTATAAACCTTAGAGTTTAATCCAAGGTCAAGGGTTGTTTAATGATTATGTTTGCGTATCTTTGTTCTTATTTCAATATTGTGAAATCACGTAGAAAAAACACCTTAAAGAAGCGGATTACGATAAAATACGTCCGCCTGATCACAACACAGTCGGCCTAGAAGGTATTAAGCAATCGTAAAAACACTATGAGGGACTTTGGTAAAGCAGACTTAGCCTGATTCTGTTTTACGAAAGATCCTTAAAATCAAACTAGTGGACCCTGTACCTACATGAATAATGTCAGACCAATTCGTCGCGCGCTATTAAGCGTATCAGATAAAACTGGAATCCTTGAGTTTGCACAAGCGCTGCATGCACAAGGTGTCGAACTCCTGTCTACGGGCGGTACTGCAAAACTACTTGCAGACAACAACATCCCGGTAATTGAAGTTTCTGACTACACAGGTCACCCAGAAATTATGGATGGTCGTGTTAAAACCTTACATCCAAAAATTCACGGCGGCATTTTAGCGCGTCGTGGTATCGACGAAATCGTCATGGAACAAAACGCTATTAAGCCTATCGACTTAGTTGCTGTTAACTTGTATCCATTTGCAGAAACCGTTGCAAAACCAGGTTGTACCTTAGCGGACGCTGTTGAGAACATCGACATTGGCGGCCCAACTATGGTGCGTTCAACCGCGAAAAACCACAAAGACACTACGATTGTGGTTAATGCAAAAGATTACCGTCGCGTCATTACAGAAATGCAAGCTAACAACGGCAGCACCACGCTAGCAACGCGTTTTGACCTAGCGATTGCCGCATTTGAACATACCGCAGCCTATGACGGTATGATTGCTAATTACTTTGGCACTATGGTTCCGGCGCACAGTAACGACGAATGCCATGACGACTCAACGTTCCCACGGACGTTTAATTCTCAGTTCATTAAAAAGCAAGATTTACGCTACGGTGAAAACAGCCATCAAAAAGCGGCGTTTTATGTTGATACCCAAATTGATGAAGCTTCTGTTGCCAGTGCGATTCAGTTACAAGGTAAGGCACTGTCTTACAATAATATCGCCGACACAGACTCTGCCCTTGAGTGTGTTAAAGAATTTGAAGGCCCTGCCTGCGTTATCGTTAAGCATGCTAACCCTTGTGGCGTTGCATTAGGCGCTAACTTGTTAGAAGCTTATGACCGCGCATTTAAAACCGACCCAACCTCAGCGTTTGGTGGCATCATCGCCTTTAACCAAGAGTTAGATGCTGACACTGCGCAAGCGATTGTTGACCGTCAGTTTGTTGAAGTAATTATCGCCCCGAAAGTGAGCCAAGCTGCTCGCGATATTATTGCCGCTAAAGCTAATGTGCGTTTACTCGAATGTGGCCAGTGGAATACCAAAACCACAACGCTCGATTACAAACGCGTTAATGGCGGTTTATTAATACAAGATCGCGACCAAGGCATGGTCGACTTAGCCGACGTTAAAGTGGTATCTAAGCGTCAACCCACTGCTGCAGAATTAAAAGACTTAATGTTCTGCTGGAAAGTGGCTAAGTTTGTTAAATCAAATGCTATTGTTTATGCCAAAGACGGCATGACGATCGGTGTGGGTGCAGGCCAAATGAGCCGCGTTTACTCAGCTAAAATAGCGGGTATTAAAGCTGCCGATGAAGGTCTAGTGGTTGAAAATTCAGTAATGGCATCAGATGCTTTCTTCCCATTCCGCGATGGTATCGACGCGGCTGCCGCGGCTGGTATTAGCTGCATTATCCAACCGGGTGGTTCTATTCGCGATGAAGAAATCATCGCTGCAGCAGACGAGCACGGTATGGCCATGGTATTTACTGGCATGCGCCACTTCCGCCACTAATAAATGCAAATATGGGTATCGCTTATCAATCTTGCTTTGCTAAATGTTTTTGTAAAAGTAGATAACAAGCGATACTTTTTAAATTTTGTTTAAACGAATTAGAGCGTAGCTATTTTTTTCTAGTTCAATGAAAGCACGCGCAGCTTATAAGGATAAGTGAGCATGCTTGAAGCAGAAATAGAGAACATAGCGCAGCTATAAAAGGATTAAAGATGCAGGTACTTATAATTGGTGGCGGCGGTCGTGAACATGCTCTAGCTTGGAAAGCCGCTCAGTCTGCTCAAGTTGAAAAAGTTTTTGTTGCACCCGGTAATGCCGGTACTGCCTTAGAACCAAAATTAGAAAACGTTGCCATTGATGTAGAGCAAATTGACGCCTTAGTCGCCTTTGCCCAAGATAACGCTATTGCAATCACAATTGTCGGCCCAGAAGTTCCATTATCGTTAGGTGTCGTTGACGCTTTTAATGCCGCTGGTTTAGCGATTTTTGGCCCAACTAAAGGCGCTGCGCAGCTTGAATCTTCAAAAGCCTTCACCAAAGACTTTTTAGCCCGTCATCATATTCCTACAGCTGAGTATTCAAACTTTACTGACATTCCATTAGCTAAAGCGTACGTGACTGAACTGACGAGCAAAACAGGCTTTCCAGTTGTGATTAAAGCCGACGGTTTGGCTGCGGGTAAAGGGGTGATTATCGCCGCAGATCAAGCCCAAGCTGATGCCGCCATTGATGACATGCTAGCAGGCAATAAGTTTGGTGATGCTGGTTCACGCGTGGTGGTTGAAGAATTTTTAACAGGTGAAGAAGCCAGCTTTATCGTCATGGTAGACGGCAAAAATATTCTTGCTATGGCCACCAGCCAAGACCATAAAGCCCGAGATAATGGCGACTACGGCCCTAACACTGGCGGCATGGGTGCATACTCACCAGCTCCAGTGGTAACACAAGCTGTACACGACTGGACTATCGCTAATGTTATTCGCCCAACGGTTGATGGCATGGCGGCTGAAGGTAATGTCTATACTGGCTTTTTATACGCAGGTCTAATGATTGCACCAGACGGTAGCGCCAAAGTGCTTGAGTATAATTGCCGGTTTGGTGATCCTGAAACCCAACCGATCATGATGCGTTTACAGTCCGATATTGTGGAGCTTTGCTTAGCCGCGACTCGTGGCGAATTAGACAAAGTCACTGCAGACTTCGACCCACGTGCGGCAGTGGGTGTTGTTATGGCTGCAGGCGGGTATCCTGACGCGTATAACAAAGGCGATGTGATTGACGGCTTAACCCTTGGCGATACTAACGGGAAAGTGTTCCATGCAGGAACCTGCATCAAAGACGGCCATGCAGTGACGAATGGTGGCCGCGTGTTATGTGCTACCGCATTAGGAAATACCGTCACTGAAGCACAAAAAGCGGCTTACGCATTAGTGAATACCATCCACTGGGATGATGTCTATTTCCGTACCGATATTGCTTATCGCGCAATAGCTCGTGAGCAAGCTAAAGGCTAAATAGCGAGTATCATTTAGCCCATTATAAAAATCCCTGTGATGGCAACATCTCAGGGATTTTTCATTATTAACAATGTTGTGCGAAAAATTAATTACTGTTTAGATTATCCATCATCAGCCATTTTTTTGATTTAGATCACAAAAACATCTTATCCCATGGCGCAATCTACTAAGTCCAAAGGAGTGTGATGAGCTTTTCAGCTCTTTCAACTTCTGTACTTTAGATAGCCTATTCATAAAGATTTTGGAGGATTAAATGAAATTTTCTAGCGGCGACCTGATTTATCAAGGTGAAAAATCAGGGGTACACAACTGGAATACCGTGTCAGGAACCTCTTTTTATTGGCATCCTGATTGGTTACATATTGCAGAAGACATGACAGGTCACAGCGCGACAGCAAAACTTGATGTAGTCAAAGGAAAGGCGACTAAAGCAGATGCTGAAAAGACCATAATAAGTCATTTAAATAAATAATCTGTATCATAGCAATACTGATGTATTGCCCATATCGCTCTATTAACGCTCTTCGTTTCCATGAGGATACGTCTGGTAACACCAGGTATCCTCAGCGGCTATTTATTCACACCAAACCTTATATATCACATATATAACCACACAAAGTACTTAACCAAGCACACTCATAGTTAACCGTAATAAAACCCCATTATAAAAATCCCTGTTAAGCCCAACAATGTTCGACTTAACAGGTATTTTTATGTCAGGATGTGGACCTGTTACGAATAAGTTACCAACCTATTACGATAACACTTAGCCAACTCACACGAATGAGATATTGGTCAAAAATAATAACAACAAGGGAAGTACTATGTCTCAATCGGCGCCACAAAACCCATCTCCATCCGAGCACAAAAAACCTACTTTATTCGATGCTCTTATCCCCGTTTTTGCGCTAATTATTATGCTCGCGGCGGCAGTGTATCTTTTTTCATCAGACAGTTCCTCTGGCGCTAACCAAATTGCCCTAGTACTGGCGGCGTGTATTGCGATGATTATCGGTTATAAAAATGGTTATAGCTGGAATCAAATGGAGCGCGGTATTGTAAAAAGTATTGGCGTAGCCACAGGCGCATTGCTGATTTTATTCAGCGTGGGGTCACTGATTGGTACCTGGATTCTCGCTGGTACAGTACCGACGATGATTTATTACGGTATGCAAATCCTTAACCCTGATTATTTTTACACCGCCTGCTGCTTACTGTGTGCAGTAGTCGCGCTGAGTATTGGTAGCTCTTGGACAGTAGCCGGTACGCTTGGTATTGCCTTGGTGGGAATTTCTTCAGCGATGGGATTAGATGTTAATATCACTGCTGGCGCTATTATCAGTGGCGCTTATTTTGGTGACAAAATGTCGCCAATGTCAGACACCACCAACCTTGCTCCAGCCGTTGCGGGTACGGATATATTTAGCCACATTCGCCACATGACGTGGACCACTGTACCCAGCATTATCATTGCACTTATTGGTTTTACCTTTTTAGGCCTGACCGCAGATGCCGCACCAATTGAAAACCAACTAACCGATACTCTGGCATTACTGGATCAAACTTATCATCCTGGAATGCATTTATTAATACCATTATTAGTGGTGTTATATTTAGCGAACCGAAAAATGCCAGCATTTCCAACGGTCATATTAGGCACCTTGGCGGGCGCGGTATGTGCAGCGCTATTTCAGTTTGATAACGTGATAGCCTTTGTACACGATGACACCTTGCTACCCATTGTCGCCCTTGTGAAAGGTATCTGGATAGCCATGTTTGACGGCTATGTTGCTAACACTGGTGATGCTGTATTAGACAGCTTATTAAGTCGCGGCGGCATGAGCAGTATGGTAACGACAGTATGGCTCATACTGTGTGCGATGGCCTTTGGTGGCGTGATGGAAGTGACCGGATTATTAAGCCGCATTTTAGAAAGCATTCTTACTGTAGTAAGCGGTACCACCAGTTTGATCATTACCACTCTGGGAGTGTGTATTGGCGCTAACATCATTACTGCAGACCAATACATTGCCATCGTACTGCCGGGCAGAATGTTAAAAGTAGAGTACACTCGCCGTAAATTAGCCGCAGTTAATTTAAGCCGCACACTAGAAGATGCTGCAACAGTTACCAGCCCACTAGTGCCTTGGAATACCTGTGGCGCATTTATGGCAAGTACCCTAGGTGTTGCAACTATCGCTTACCTACCCTATGCCTTTTTTAACCTAGTTTGCCCATTGGTGAGCGCTTCTTATGCTTATTTTAATTTTAAAATTGAGCCATTAGACGAAACTAAAATCAGCACAGGTGAAGTGGTCGGTTAACCAAAGCGATCTTTTAACCAGCCATAATGATAATAACCCCATTGCCCAAGCCGCCTTGCTTGGGTAAAGGGGAATCTCGGCAGTGGTTGCTGATACAAGGGTAGATTGGGCAAGGCTTCACCGGCAATACTTTGCGCTAAGCGATACGCAGCTTGGCTACTAAAAGACACTCCAGCACCGCAATATCCTAGGCTATATCCCACACCACCTTTGCTATACACATGAGGCATATCATCCATTGCGGCAGCAATCCACCCGGTCCAGTTATAGGCAATGGCTTTATTAGTTAAGCTTGGAAAGCACTTATTTAACGCCATTTTTAAACGCTCGCCGTAAACAGGGTTAGCAGCATCTTTACCCCACACCGCGCCTCGGCCACCAAACAATAAACGGTTGTCGGGTAATAATCGGTAATAGTATTTTAAAATACGGGTATCCATGGTCACTTGATGAGTATGTAAACCCGCTTCTGTAAGCTCTTGAGCGGTAAGCGGCTGGGTCACAATAACATTGCTTAGTATTGGTAAAAACTTATCGTCTACGCGGTGATTAAACCGTTTAGGTGTATAAGCATTGCCAGCCATGATCACTTTATTGGCAACCAGTTCCCCACTGTCGGTGATCAGACGATGTTTGCCGCCCTCTTCAACCCAATCTAACACGCACGACTGTTCAGAAATCGTCACCCCTAGAGCTTGCACCATCGCTTTATAACCGAGCAGTAACTTTAACGGATTGACCCCAAAACCGTCTTTTAGGCGAAGCGCACCAAAAGCTTGATGATGATCTAAATACTGCGTCCGAAAGTCTTGGCTTGAAATAAATTCAGCGCCTGAATCTTGGCTACTTGCTAGGTTTTGTTGAATATAATTGGCGGCATTTTGCAGCGACACTAGCGCCTTGGGATTATGCGCCACTTTTAAGTATCCCGCCTCTTGCGGTTCACAAGCAATACTGTGCTGTTTTATCAGACCATCAACTCTAGCCACTGCTTGAGTAAACTCATCATATATCCCCTTAGTCGTCGCTAAGTCCCAACGCTGAGTCATTGCCGCATAACCTAAACGACCCGAGCCTTTTAATACAAAACCGGCATTGCGGGCACTGGCACCAAAACCGACTTGGTTGGCCTCAAGTACATGGCTATCAATATTGAATTCGGTTGCTAAATAATACGCCGTTAATAAGCCGGTATAGCCGCCCCCGATAATGGCTACATCAGTTTTTTGGCGGCCCAATAATGGTGCCGTCGGCTCGGGTAATGCTTGGGTGCTTGCCCAATAACTGGAGGCGAACTGTTGCTTATTGGGGTGAGAATTAATCAGCGGATCGTACATATTAGTCTTCTTTTTTTATTATTGATTTAGACAATAGACATTAAAATACCAGCAACATTTCACAGGCAACACAGTGACAATCTTCACCACATAACACGCAAATATAATCTTCGCCCATATAACGTTGATGCCAACGCTGAGGATGTTGTTTGATCAGCTTACCACCTGCCTTGGTAAAATAACGCACCGCAGCATTATTTGGGCTTTGCTGCCATAAATGACTTACTCCTGCCTTAGCGCCTTGTGCCATGACTGCCGCTTTAGATGCTGCTAACAACTTACCACCAAGCCCTTGACCGCGGCCAGATTCAGCAATGGTGTTTGATTTGAAATAACACACATCATTAAAATCAACGCCCCATCGATCAACAGTGCACCATTGATCTTGCGGCCATTGTCCTGCGGCATACGTTAACCGAAAGCCAATAAGTTGTTCATTTTCAAGTGCGACAAAATTGGCATTAATGCCCTTTTTTATCCCTTTATGGTAAATAGCTGTTAGTTCAGCCAAATCCATATAGCCACTTCCGTGGACGATTTCACCTAAGTTGATCACCGCGTCAAAGTCAGTGGCAGTAAGCTCTCTAATCATATTCATTTTATTATTTTGAGTGTTAACACACTTTAGCACACGCCTATATTAGCGGCTACGATGTTAAGCCTTTGTAATAAATTGGCAAAAATTAGTTGAGACTCCTTATTCATACGGGTCGCAATTAAATAAAGAATTTTGATTATGATCCTATACTAGATCATCCAAATCCATGACAGCTTGAACATTGGCCAGCAAACATCTACAGACAAAGTTTTAGAGTTTACCTCTCTTGAACATGGCCAAATAGGCTCATAAATTGGCCGTTTATACCCTACGTTACACTCCCGCAGGATGCCAAAGTCAAATAATCAATGCACTCCACAATGGTCAAAAATACTTGTTCGTGCGCGACTCTATCGCAGGTATACCATTGATACTCTTAAACAATTGGCGATAATCACATTGTCGTTTAACGCTAATCAAAGCATGCCACAACTCGGCGTCTGGATACCATCATCAGACAGTCATTAGGCTTATTGAAATATAATTGGAATAGACAGTCAACTGAGTGTAGGCAGTGAATTTAAGATAGAGCTTGGAACGCAGAGTTAGAGGTTGAATTTGTTGAGATTGAAAACATGAGGATCTCAACACTTTTAGTTGAATATAAAGGTACTTATAATAAATGAATTTCTCGGGCTCTAATTGGGACCAAATATAAAGTAGCCAGCCATTACTGGTATTAATATAATGACAAACGAGCACATAAAATATATAGCTCTTTTTTTATCACTTTTAGAAGTAAACTTCTGAACAGAATCTTCATCTATAGCTTGTGCAGCCTTTACTTTAACCGGTAAGAGCATTGCTACAGCATAACTCGGAATTCTCATCCCCATATTATCCCATTCCGGTATGCTTCCACCTGAAGCCTTAATTTTCTTCTCTATAGGGTGGACGGTCATTTGCGCAAAAACCAAATAAGCTATAAAGAAATTGACTAACGGAATACAGCAACACAACCAAAATATACTTTCATAATTTTCCATCATCAATTACCAATTACTGCTTGCATCATAAAGTTTACCCGTAATTTTTTTACCTGCTGTATCGAAACCCAATCCAACAAGGAAACCAACAGAAGCGGCTGCACCAACACCAATCACAATAGCCCATCCAACTGGTGTAAATGCTAGCGCAATACCAACTCCAATGCTATAAGCACTAACTGCTGCGACAGTTCCAGCGCGAAACCTCCAGAAAAAACCAATCTGAGTTGAACAAGTGCTTAAGCGGAGCCACTAACCATTGCAGTAAGCATATAAATTTCTACCTGTTTAGTTTTTAGTTTTCGTCAAAAAAAAGCGAATAGAATATTGCAAATAATAAAAAAATAACAAGAGAAGTTATAGTATAAATAGCTCTGATACGATCATTTTTAGTTGCAAATTTTCGTACCGAATTTTCATCCACCATTTGTGCAGATGTTTCTTTAATACTATATATCAAAGAAAAGGCATAACTCGAGATACGAATTCCCATACTGTCCCATTTGGGTAATTCTCCTCCTGAACTCTTAATTTTTTTCTCTAAAGGATGAACAGTCAATTGTGCAAATATTAGTAGTGATACACCAAAGTTTATCATTACTAAAACACTGATAATTACAAATAGATCTTTATACTCAAACATTTAAAATCACCAGCCACTGCTTAACTCATAAACAGATCCTGTTATACCTTTCCCAAACTGGTCAGCTAAATAACCAGCTAAAAATCCAGCAGATGCTCCCACTCCAACACCAATAACCACAGCCCATCCTGCGGGCGTAAACGCTAATGCAATTCCTACCGCAACGCCATAAACACCAGTTGTTGTAGCAGTTCCTGCAGCAAATCCCATAGAAAAACCGACAGTTTCTTGCAAAGCCTGTTTTTCCCAATTACCGCCGCTCTCAAAGGTATCCCTTACTCCTGTCGCTCGAGAGTGAACATCCAGCAGTAATAGAGCATTACCACCAAATTTAGCTGCGCCAGCAAATTTACTTAATGATCTTAGTTCTTTTGCAGACGAAATTTGAATCGGTTTAGTCGTTCTAGCACTTTTGGCCTGATTAAGGCCACGATCAGCATTGTTCCAAATACTCGCCTTACGAGCTCTTGAGCTAGCTAGTCGTTTTGAAATTTCATTGTGAAACTGTGTATTTAACCTACTATGTAACTGCCGCGCCGTTTGTTCAAACTTAAGGACTTCTAGCTTTGGCATTTTTGAACGGTAAGCATTACGCACGTTTTCAAGCGCCATTTGGTATTCTTTTATTACGCTTTGTAATTGTGATAAATGATGACCCATAGCACCGATGGATGCTCCCATCATTGCTTTATTCTGCTCTGCAAAAAAATCTTTTGGTAAACTATCTAGCTGTTGATCATAGAAATCAGATAATGCTAATAGCATATCAGGCCCAACAGCTGCATTAACCTGCGCAATGGTTTGTCTTTGATGTAATGGTTTAGTTTTAAATTTACCTAATTCATTATTCAATAAATGGTCTTGAGTATATGCCGTTTTAAAACTATCCATGAAGTTAACTTGTGGAACACCTGGAGCCTGAAAAGTTGCTTCTAAGATTGATGGTGGTGTATTAGAACTAAGACCTGTTATCCGCCCTTTAGGGCAAATACAAATTTCAATTGGCATAATATCTTCCTTGATTAATTAAGTGCACATTTTAAATAAACGTTATGTTTGAACCACAATCTATAGCTCAAATGTAATTACGGATAATTTTATTATGTTTAACCTTTTCGTTCTATAGTCATAAATAACTATGATAAAAGCAGGGCCTACTCAAAAATGATAAGTATATTTTAACTGGCAATGTTAGAAAAACATCAAACAACTTTTAATTTTGGCAACAAAAAAGCGAATCCGAAGATTCGCTTTTTTTGTTAGTCAGTACCACTAAATTACTTGTGGTATTTACCAGACAACTCATGCACAGAATTGATAAATGCACCTGCATGTTCAGGATCAACATGTTGATGAATGCCATGGCCTAAGTTAAATACATGGCCAGTACCTTCACCGTAACTTGCTAGAATTTGATCAACTTCTTGATGAATACGCTCTGGCGTAGCATACAACATTGATGGGTCCATGTTGCCTTGTAAAGCCACTTTATGACCTACGCGGCGACGAGCATCACCAATATCAACAGTCCAATCTAAACCTAATGCATCACAACCGGTTTCAGCCATAGACTCTAACCATAATCCGCCGCCCTTAGTGAACAAGGTAACAGGCACTTTACGGCCGTCAGCAAAACGGGTTAAACCATCAACAATTTTTTGCATGTAACGTAATGAGAACTCACGGTAAGCGTGATGCGATAATGCACCGCCCCACGAGTCGAATATCATTAACGATTGTGCGCCGTTAGCCACCTGAGCATTAAGATATAACACTACTGAGTCTGCTAACTTGTCTAATAACATGTGCAATGCAGCAGGTTCAGCATAGGCCATACGCTTAATTTTTTCGAAGGTTTTGCTTGAACCACCTTCAACCATATAAGTGGCTAAAGTCCAAGGTGAACCAGAGAAACCGATTAATGGCACTGAACCATTTAATTCACGGCGAATGGTGCTCACAGCACGCATTACATAACCTAGCTCGTCTTCTGGATCAGGAATAGATAATTTTTTAATGGCATCAATTGTGTCAGTTGGACGCTCAAAACGAGGACCTTCACCCGCTTCAAAGTACAACCCTAGGCCCATTGCATCTGGCACAGTCAGGATATCTGAGAATAAAATCGCAGCATCTAAATCATAACGACGTAATGGCTGTAATGTCACTTCACAAGCGAGTTCCGCATTACGACATAACGACATAAAGTCACCAGCCTGGGCACGAACTTCTTTGTACTCAGGTAAATAACGGCCTGCTTGACGCATCATCCAAACTGGAGTGACATCGACTGGCTGCTTTAGCAACGCACGTAAATAACGATCATTTTTTAATTCTGCCATGTGGACTTTGTTCCTAGACTGTTATGATTTCTGCTGGGCGTTAGTTTAGCACTTACGCGATTAATGTAACCACTGATGCCGAATTTATGTGAGCTAATCCTAAATCTATTGGCGATTTTATTAGCACAACCGCCCTTGTGCTCACAAAACGCACAACTCTGATGTGTAAATCGCAATTTATCGGATTAAAAGTTGCGTCGAGTTATCGGGTTTGGTATAAAAAGTGTGCGCTAGCAAGAACAATCAAGAAGCCCGACACATCGAGCCTTTGAAAACTTAGTTACCCCGTGATGGCATGCCCATCACGGGGTTTTTTATGAGTGTGGTTTTAATATCTGATGTCTTTTGCACAAAAATGGCTTATTCCTAGGCAAATAAAATAAAACAGTTGATCGTTATATACTTTGTCCAATACATTAGTTGTTATAGAAAAACGGCTAATTAGAGAGAAAACATGCTAACTAAATTAGAAAAAGCAGAGAAACGCTGGGGTGGTTCTCATAATTTGATCGACCAATGGATTAATCATCGCCGTAAATTATTGATCCAATATTTTATCGTTGCAGGTTTAGCACCCTATTCTCGTAGCGAAAAATCACTTCCTAGCATGGATCAAGTAAAACAGTTTTGCGCTCAATTAGTTGATTATGTTTCGGAAGGCCACTTTGAGGTGTACAACAATGTTGTTAAAGCCTGTGAAAAGTTTGGTGAAGCCAGTATAGAAACCGCTAACGGCTTATTGCCAATGATAAGTGAAAGCACTGACATCGCATTAGACTTTAATGATAAATATACCGATGCGGTAGACGAGCAAGTATTGTATCAACTCGACAACGATTTATCCCATTTGGCACAAGCAATGGAGTCACGTTTCGAATTAGAAGATGAGCTAATAGAACTTCTATACCAACGCCTTCCTTAAGTAAAATGGTTGCTTAAAAGTGCGACGTTTACGCACTTTTAAATGCCGTGGGAATTTTACCACAACAAGTTTATATTACTGCCAATATTATTGACGCTTACGCCAGTTTTCAGGTATCTCAACTTGTGACCATAATTGTTGACATAACTCTTGCGGTTGCTGCCAATCCCCCATTTTTATCCACTTAGCCAATGCATCTCCTATTTGCGGATACGCGATAGGCTTAGGCGATGGACTTTTCAACCAGCGTTTCAGCACCACAGGATCTAACGTTTGCATACTATCTGCGGCGGCGAGTAATTGTAACGCTGCAACATTGGCTGATTGCTCATACTGTCCCTGTAGAGGTTTAACTAATAATTTCTTACCTAATGTCATCGCTTCACTGGCTAACTCAAAACCAGCATTACCCATAACGCCACCGCACTGCGCCATGTGCTGCTTAAAACCATCGCGATCAAAGCCATGCCAATGAATGTGATCCGACAACGGTTTCAAAGGTTGTGTACTGTGATAAACAAAAAAGTGGTATTGATCAAAGGGTGCTAAAAATTCAGCGACGCTATCGGCATCCTCAAACGGTAAATACACCAGAATTTGATGACTATGATCGCCGCCATTGGGTGAGACCTCAACAAAAGGAGGTAAAATAGGAAAGCCAAAGTGATGCCAGTGACAGCCTAAAGCAATATCAACTGGAGCAAAATGTTTTAGTAAATACTCATTAAACCAGCTATTACCCTGTTTAGGCACAGGATATTGTAATGCCGCCTGATGACTAATGGCAATTGATGGAACATTTTGTTGCTTTGCAGCCCAGGCACTCACGGGTTCAAAATCATTCAACACTAAATCATAACCTGATAAATCTAACTGTTTTATCTCAGATAAGATTGAGGTTTTCATATTGGACATGACCGTTTTTGCAGTATTAACACGGCCACTTTCAGTCACAAATGTCATACCACTTCGAGTCTGATAATCGTCAAAGCATTGCATATCGAAATAATGTTGGGGTGCGCGACCAGAGAATAAAAAATCAACATCAATATTCTGTTGCTTAAGCGCTTTAGACATCACACGAGCGCGACTGATATGGCCATTCCCAGTGCCTTGAACTCCGTACAAAATTTTCATGTTAGCTCACTTTCCTTGACGGCTTATTAATTAAGATTGCAAGACGCTACACTGGTTATCACATACGCTGTGGCACTATGAAGGATTACCATATATGTCGCTATAATATGAATTGTTCAACAAATAATACGCTTGCGATCCCTAACCCTGCTCCAGCAATAATATCCATAGGGTAGTGCACTCCAAGAGAGATACGTGAAATGCCGACAAAGCACGCCCAGGCAAAGGCTACTGGGGCCAAGGCAGGAAAAACCACATTGATAACACTAGCAAACAAAAATGCACCTGCGGTATGCCCCGAAGGTAAACTAAATTTGTCTGAAGGCTCATAACTTGACGTAAAACCGGCTAATGCGTGACATGGACGATGACGTCGAATAGTATTTTTCAACAATAAATACAACGGAAATTCAACCACAAAACTGCCAAGTGCCAAATTAAAAAAATGCTGCCCATTTGGATGAAGAAATAATAATGCGACAGATAGATACGCATAATAATGTCCATCACCTGTTGCTGACACACGCTTAGCCGCCACATTTAAGCCGTTATCTCGGCTAAATTGTACAATCCAATAAAAACAATATTTATCTAACTGACTGATACTCATCTTCATGTTTGCCTCCATGCCAAACGTCAGCAATATTATTGCGCTAATATTAGTCTGACTAAAGTTATGTATTTGTTAACAGTCTGAATAATAGAGTGAGGGAATGAACGCGAGGTGACAGTTAGCCTAAGGTTTTGTGACAGCTGAAATGAATCAACTGTCTGCTGGGATATGTTAGATCATCGCTAGTCAAGATGAGCGTCGTCAAAGTGTGTTGGACTATGCAGCTAACTAATACAATCAATAGCAGATGATTAATTCCCATAAAAATACCCCCGCATACAAGTATGCG
>NZ_JACJER010000340.1:0-371 GCF_014164185.1 Shewanella sp. SG44-6
ATTTAAGTGTCACCAAAGTAGGTATAATCTCGATATACCTTGTTATTACGCAGCATTAACTCTACTGTTAATAAGATATTTACATTTGCTCAATCAAAGGAAATCCAATGAAAAAAGTTCTTGCAAAATTGTCACTAAACTGCCGCAACTCTTTATCGATTGAGAGGGGGGTGTAATCCTCAGCTTTTTATCACGGCTACTGATTAATTAAGTCATACTGACGGGTTAACAAACCCCAACATGGTTTCCTATTTGCTCATTGATGGCATCGTCATAGTTCAGCTTATGACTCACTTAATGTTATCAGTCAGCTAATTTGACTGGCGTATGATGCCATATTTGCGCATTCTGGCGCGCAAGGTGCTGGGGTT
>NZ_JACJER010000341.1:0-370 GCF_014164185.1 Shewanella sp. SG44-6
TTGGTTTTACCGCCGTGAATCGCCTTCATATAAAGCGCATGACCTAGTACAAAATCAATCCCAAGTTCAGCACACCAATCTGACACCCAATACCAGCAATGCATGCACTCAACGCCGACAATCACATTGCCGATATAGGGTTCTAGTATGAGTAATAAGTCATCTTTGCTGGCACCTATCTTTTTATGAACAACAACTTCCCCTTTAGAATCAATGATGCAAACATAAAGTAAGCGTGCATGTAAATCGATACCACAGTAGTATGGATGTGAGTTATTATAAAATCTCATTGAGCTTTCTCCTGTTGGTTTAGTCACCTTAAGCATACCGCTGATGCGGCTTGCTAGGGAGGAGGCTCAATGAGTATCAA
>NZ_JACJER010000342.1:0-370 GCF_014164185.1 Shewanella sp. SG44-6
ATGTCGCTTAATTGTGATGTGCGTTCGCTGCAGCCTTATTACGCACAATGCGGCGAGATAAAAAACCGTCGTGCTACTTATGCTGAAATGGTTAATGCTGTTTTGTGTGAAGTACGCCTAGGTAAGTTAGTCGTATGCGCCTTATATGGTCATCCTGGAGTATTTGCTTGTGTTGGGCATTTATCCATAAAACAAGCTCGTTTGGAGGGGTATGATGCGAGTATGTTACCGGGTATTTCTGCGGAAGCTTGTTTGTGGGCTGACTTAGGTATCGATCCTGGTAATAGTGGCCATCAAAGTTTTGAAGCGACTCAGTTCATGATTTATCATCATGTGCCCGATCCTACTACGCATCTTTTACTGTGGCAGA
>NZ_JACJER010000343.1:0-365 GCF_014164185.1 Shewanella sp. SG44-6
CGCGATTTAGGTAAAGCCAAAAACAAACCTAAGTTCACGGAAATTTTCTCTAAGAGTCCGGCGGTAAACACGCTTTCTGCCGCACGCATGTTTTTGTTTGGTGCGCGGGATGTGTGGTTTGTGGTGGCCTTACCCGTTTATCTGGCCTCAGCCTTTGGTTGGGATCATTGGTATGTCGGCGGTTTTCTCGCACTCTGGGTAATAGGCTATGGCATAGTGCAAGGCTTTGCACCTCGCTTGACGGGGACAAAGTCGGCGAGCCAAAACAAGGTTCCCGATGGACGTAGCGCCTTAGGTTGGGCGGCGATATTGAGCATAGTGCCGGCAGGCATTGCGCTGGCGATAAGTTATGACTTCCATGCCGC
>NZ_JACJER010000344.1:0-356 GCF_014164185.1 Shewanella sp. SG44-6
GTTTCAGTTTTGAACTTACCCCAGCGAGACTCAAGCTTATAAGGAGAGCTATTCCACACCCCTTTTTGCACGAACTCATCCCATGAATTGAGCTTATCACCGTATTTAGACGCATCTTCTTTCCACAGCGGCGCAGTCAAGAATCTGACCATCAACTTCGCAAACTCTGCTTCATCCGCAGCAGGTTTACCTGTTTCAGGGTCGACAATTTGTTCATTGATATAACGCCATGGTGCATCAAATCCTTTATCAGCCAGCTTTTTAGCTAACATGTAAGGGATTTCAGATTCATCGATACGGGTATCCCATAGACGTTTAATCGAGGGTTGTTGAATTGAAACCTGTGCAACACCATT
>NZ_JACJER010000345.1:0-352 GCF_014164185.1 Shewanella sp. SG44-6
GCCCTTAAATACTTCATCAACCGAAAAGGCCAATGGCAATTTCACGGTTGGCAGAAGGTCAAGGATATGGATTGCCAATTCAATCTATTCCAAATAGCCAAAGTGCCTATTGAGAGACATGTGAAAATTCGAAGTGCGGCTATACCATTCGATCCTCAATACCAAGAATACTTGGCTAGGAGAAAATCGAAAAGGCAAGCTCGTAACGCTTGGAATGAACCTGCTCTCACTGCTTTATAAGTTGCTGGGTATCAAACGATACCTTTGTGGAGGCTTGAGCCTAGTGCAGTGAAAGTTGCACGCTGGGTTCTTAGGAGGGCGGCACTTGGTAACAAGTGTCGTCTATCCGACA
>NZ_JACJER010000346.1:0-344 GCF_014164185.1 Shewanella sp. SG44-6
AATGGATAGTTTTTTCAGTTTGATGAGCAACGCCGTGTTATTACTGGCTCTTGTGGTTATTTATGATGCAATTACGCTACAAAACATCGTTTCCCCAAAATATAAAGATGTCTTAAGTGGCATTTTTATCGGCATGATTACGGTGAGTTTAATGATCAATCCTTGGGAATTTCGTCAAGGAATTTTTTTTGATGCTCGCTGGATTTTATTGAGTTTAAGTGGTCTGTTTTTTGGTTTTATTCCGACATTGATTGGCTCTCTACTCGCTGCATGGTTTCGTATTTATCAAGGTGGTGCGGGGGTATTTGCTGGTACATTAATTATTTTCATCAGTTCTGCCATTG
>NZ_JACJER010000347.1:0-338 GCF_014164185.1 Shewanella sp. SG44-6
GAAAAGAAAGTTTGAAAAAACACTTGACGCCGACACGGGAAAGCGTAGAATACGCACCCCAAGCCAACGACCTAGCGTCTTACGGCGATGTCTGAAAAATCGACATCACGTTCTTTAACAATTTAAACAAGAAATCTGTGTGGACATTCACAGGTATTGAGTTATTCGAAATTGTCTTCTGTTCTTCGGAATGTTGACAATCAAAAAATTTAAACTCAATGCAACGATGAATGTTCATAGTAATATGTACAAAGACTTGTTTCGCTTCGGTGAGATAAGCAATCAGAATTCATTGAGCCGAATCGTAAGATTCAAAAAACTTTAATTGAAGAGTTTGA
>NZ_JACJER010000348.1:0-336 GCF_014164185.1 Shewanella sp. SG44-6
CAAGCCAAATGGTTATTACTGCCATTGTCCGGTTTATTTTGGCTCATATCTACTATTCGCCGTGGACTGTTTCGTTTTGGGCTTAAACAGGCACAAGTTTTACCCGTGCCTGTGATAGTGGTCGGTAATATTACCGCTGGTGGCAGTGGTAAAACCCCCACAGTGATTTATTTAATTGAGTTATTACGCCAACATGGTTATAAACCTGGGGTGATAAGCCGAGGTTATGGGGTGAATATTGATGGCGTAATGGCTGTTAATCATCATGCCAAAGCCTGTGAGGTTGGTGATGAACCAAAATAAACCGGACAATGGCAGTACTAACCATTTGGCTTA
>NZ_JACJER010000349.1:0-333 GCF_014164185.1 Shewanella sp. SG44-6
GAACCCCTGTTACCGCCGTGAAAGGGCGGTGTCCTAGGCCTCTAGACGAATGGGACACAGTTGATACGTTATACTCTGTATCGAGTGAATACTCATTGGTGTCTGTAGGCTAAACACCAGTGCTATGTAGATCATTAAACACTTTTTCTAAAACAACAGTTTCGAATCATGTTCAACCATCTTAAATATGGTATCCCATAGGGGATTCGAACCCCTGTTACCGCCGTGAAAGGGCGGTGTCCTAGGCCTCTAGACGAATGGGACACAGTTGATACGTTATACTCTGTATCGAGTGAATACTCATTGGTGTCTGTAGGCTAAACACCAGTGCTA
>NZ_JACJER010000034.1:0-39402 GCF_014164185.1 Shewanella sp. SG44-6
GATGAAATCGCTCAAAAATTAGAAGTATCAAGACAGTCTGCACAGCGTTTAGTTGCTTTAGCCGTGAGTGAAGGCCTAATTCAAGTCCGTTTAGACCATCCAATTGCTAAATGCATGGAATTGGGACATCAACTGACTCAGGCCTTTAACCTACTAGAATGCGAAATTGTACCAAGCGATCCCGCTGACAGCAGTTCGGTTCATGGATTAGCACAAGGTGGCGCGAGTGTACTAGAGCGTTATTTAAAGTCCGAACAGCCAAAGACGTTAGCTTTTGGCACAGGCCGCGCACTTAAAGCGTGTATCGATGAGTTACCTTCAATGCAGTGCCCACAGCATAAAATCGTATCGTTATTGGGCAATATGATGCTCGACGGTTCAGCATCTGCTTTTGATATCGTAGTGAGTATGGCCAATAGAGTACAAGCTAAGCACTACCCAATGCCGTTGCCCGTTATTGCCAGCTCGGTAGCTGAGAAACAGCTTTTGCATGACTTGGCGCCGGTAAAAAGTATTTTTGAATTAGTCAAACAAGCTGATGCGACTTTTGTCGGAATCGGCCACATGGGCATAGAGCCACCATTACTACTTGACGGTTTTATTAATCAGTCTCAGTTAGATGCATTAGTTAATAATGATGCTATCGGTGAAATCATTAGTTGGGTTTATAACCAACAAGGACAATTACTTGATAACTCAATCAATCAACTGGTGATGAGCTCACCGTTAAATATTGACTTAACCAATCCTGTCTATGGTATCGCGGCAGGGCAGCAAAAAGTGGATGCGATATTTGCAGCATTACAAGGCCGATTAATTAATTCATTAATTACCAATGAATATACTGCTGAAAGATTATTGGCTAAGCTAAAATAAATATAAAATAAATATAAAAATACTTACATTGAGATTTAAGTAATACTCAGCGAGTAAGTTAGTATCCATAATCTTACTAATACTTTAGTCATTAATAAGGACGATAAAAATATAAATGGGGTTATTATTTCTACTCAAGCGAAATAATAAATAGTCAGTAAAGGTTATACAGTATCACTTTATCATCGTTTTTAGGTGAGGGTTTTACTTATCTCCTAAACAGGAAATAAAAATAATGACAATAAGTCAACATGAGGCTTCATTCAAACTGATGAATGAAGAGCAACTTCCCGTTGCCAAAAATAAATTGCACGGTTGGAAACATTTTGCAGGTTTGTATGCTGGGGAGCATGTTGCCGCAACTGAATTTGTTATTGGGGCAACGTTTGTCGCTTTAGGGGCGTCGACCATTGATATTCTTTTAGGCTTACTTATTGGTAACCTACTAGCCATGTGTTCATGGTGGCTATTAACTGCACCAATTGCGGTCGAAACGCGTTTAAGTTTATATAATTACTTAAATAAAATTGCCGGCGATTCGATGACTAAGCTTTATAATTGGGCAAACGTGGTGATCTTTTCGGTGATATCGGCAGCAATGATCACTGTATCATCCACTGCAGTTCGCTTCTTGTTTGATATTCCCGCACAGTTAAATTGGTATCCCAGTAGTCTATGGTTTGTGATGATTGTATTAGCCGTTGGCTCAATTGTTGTTGTGGTCGCCATGTATGGTTTCTCGACTGTGGCAGATTTTTCTAAAATCTGTGCGCCTTGGTTATTTGTTATCTTCATCGCGGGTTCTTTTTCGTTATTCCCAGCGTTATCAAATCATGTGATTGGTAGCACCACTCTCAATAGCTGGCAAGATTTTATGACGATAGGTGATAGTTCAATCTGGACGGGCTTAAATGATAAAGGCGAGCCTGGTATTGGCTTGCTCGAAGTGATTGGTTTTGCATGGGCCGCCAATTCAATTACTCATTTTGGTTTGATTGATATGGCAATTTTTCGTTTCGCTAAACGTAAAAGTTATGGTTTGTTATCAGGTGTCGGGATGTTCTTTGGTCATTACTTAGCGTGGATCTCCGCAGGTATTATGGGGGCGGGGACTGCCGTCATACTTAAGACCACTATTAGTCAACTCGATCCTGGTGATGTGGCATATCAAGCTCTAGGTTTTTCTGGCTTTGTGATTATTATTATTGCCGGTTGGACTACTGCTAACGCCAATCTCTATCGCGCAGGATTAGCTGCACAGTCGATATTTGTTAAACAATCTCGTGAACGGACTACTGCGATAGTCGGTCTTGTGACCATGGTGATTGCCTGTTTCCCGTTTGTATTTACTCAAATGTTACCCTTATTGACTTACGCTGGTTTATTAGTCGTTCCTGTGGGAGGCATAGTGTTTGCTGAACACGTGTTATTTCCTAAGATTGGTTTAACTCGTTACTGGGCTAAATATCAAAACTTAACCAAGAGCACTCCGGCAATTGCATCTTGGGCATTAGCACTCGTGTTTGGTTTTGGCCTAAATACGCTTGATATTATTTCATTTTATTATTTGTTTATTCCTACGTGGATATTCACCATTATTATTTATACTTTATTAGCTAATAAATATGGTGCAGGTTTGGATTATTCTGAACATATTAAAGCTGATGAAATAGAGCAAAAGCAAATTGCACAATATCAGGATACTATGGCCAAAGGTGATAATCCTCACGTTGAAGACAATAGTAAATTAACAAAGTTACTCAATGGTTTTGCATTTTTCTCATTAGTTATGATTAGCATTTTGGCGGCAAGAGTGATGTTTTATAGCCCAACGATGGAGATCTATGCCGTTAATAAATCACTGTTTGAAACCATCTGCCTGGTTTGTACTGTTATTTATTTTAGTTGTTCTTATGTCGCATTAAGAAGACATAAAAAATTAAATTATCATACTGCGGAACCAAGACTTTTGCGAACAACGGCAAATGAGTCTTAGTCTGAAGTGTTATTTGATTGAAATAACATTCAGTTCCATCATTTATTATTTTATGAGGCATGTACATGCATCACGCTCAACAAGTAAACGTTCCACTTAAGACCTTAAATCAACAATGTTTATCCACTTTACCTAGTGATGTTGATGTACCTAGGTACGATCGTAGTAAGTTAACAGCAGGCATCGTTCACATTGGTGTTGGCGGTTTCCACCGTGCTCATCAAGCGGTATACATTAATGAGTTATTAAAACAGCCGGGCTCTGAATCTTGGGCTATTTGTGGCGTTGGTTTATTAGAAGCCAATCGTAGTTTACGTGATGTGTTGGTTAAACAAGACTACTTATACAGTTTAACCGTTCGTCATCCGAATGGTCAGATTGATCATCAAGTGATTGGGGCTATGATTGATTTTCTGTTCGCACCAGAAAATAAGCAAGCCGTGATTGATCGATTGATACATCAACATACTAAAATTGTGTCACTGACAATTACTGAAGGGGGCTATAACTTTAACCCTGCTACGGGTGAGTTTAATTACTCTAACCCAGATATTATTCATGACATGAGTTATCCAGAAGATCCTATTACCGCATTTGGTTATCTAACTGCCGCATTGAAGCAACGTAAAATCAAAGGGATGAAACCTTTTACGGTGCAGTCTTGTGACAATATTCAGCATAACGGTGATATGACTCGTAAAATGCTGTTGGCCTTTGTGAATAAAAACGATACTCAATTAGGCAAATGGATAGCAGATAATGTCTCGTTTCCTAATGCGATGGTAGATCGTATCACCCCAGTGACCACCAAAGCCGACATTGATTATGTTGCCAGTACCTTAGGTATTAATGATCAATGGCCGATCACGTGTGAAGCGTTTAGCCAATGGGTCATTGAAGATAATTTTAGTGATGGTCGTCCGCCGTTAGATAATGTCGGTGCACAATTTGTTGCTGATGTTACTCCGTTTGAAAAAATGAAGATCCGCTTATTAAATGCTGGCCATTCAGTATTAGGTTTATTAGGATCTATCCATGGCTTTGCCACCATTGATGAGTCAGTATCTGATCCACTATTTGCAGGCTACTTACGCCGCTTTATGGACGATGAAGTCACGCCGTTAATTGAACAACTTGAAGGGATTGATTTAACCCAATACAAAGACACCTTAATTGAACGTTTTGCCAATCCGAACATTAAAGACAGTTTGGCGCGTATTTGCTCAGAAAGTTCGGCAAAATTGCCTAAATTTATCATTGCATCGATTAATGAAAATATCGCCTTAGGCCGCGATAGCTCATTGGCGACTTTAGTGATTGCGGCATGGTGTTTATACAGTGATAAGCGCGTCGATCAGCAGGGGCAGACATTAGCGATTAGTGACCAAATGGCACCGCAATTACACGATTTTGCCAGCAAGACGGCGCAAGATCCGTTGGCTTTTTTACAGTTAAGCGATTTATTTGGTGATCTTTGTCATCAAGCAAGCTTTTGCCAAGATTATCGCCAAGCGATTGCGGCCTTATATGCACCAGAAAGTGAGATTAAAACCATTATGCAAGCAAGATTAGACGCTAAGGAATAGTGATGAACAGTATATTAATCAATCATAAAGCCACCGAAGATATCAATATCAGCTGTTTTGGTGAGGTATTATGGGACTGTTTTCCTGACGGTAAACGCGTTGGCGGCGCGCCGTTAAATGTCTGTGTCAGACTCAACGCCTTGGGGATTAAAGGGGCAATGATCAGTGCGGTTGGCGACGATCAATTGGGTCATGAATTATTGGCTTTCATTGATGAACGCGGCGTTAATCGGAATTGTATCGCCATTGATACCGAAAAAAGTACCAGTACAGTGCAAGTGAGCTTAGATAAAAGTGGTTCGGCGTCTTATGACATAGTCGCGGATACTGCGTGGGACAATATCGCATTAACTGACGCTATCATCGATCTTGTTCATTGTTCAGATGTGTTGGTGTTTGGCAGTTTAATCGGTCGAAGTGCGGTGTCACTTGGTACATTAACGGCGCTGGTAGGTTTAGCCAAATTTAGTGTGTTTGATGTCAATCTTCGTGCGCCACATTATCAACTTGAGAGTATTGTCGAGTTAATGAAGCAAGCAGATTTTATTAAGCTCAATGATGATGAACTCTACGAAATCGCTAAGGCCATGGGCTCGCCATTTCACTCACTTGAGCAAAATCTCGAGTTTATTGCTGTCCAAACCCATACCGATTATTTATGTGTCACCAAAGGCAGTCATGGTGCATTACTGAGTATTGCTGGGAAGAAGTATTATAATTCAGGTTATTTAGTCAATGTAGTTGATACCGTTGGCGCCGGAGATTCTTTTTTAGGGTCGTTACTGTATCAATTGTGCACTGATACTAATCCGCAGTATGCGATTGATTTTGCTTGTGCAGTGGGTGCTATGGTTGCTCAGTCTCATGGGGCTACGCCACAGCTGACGTTAAATCAAATACAAGCGTTTATGTACCCAAAGTAAACAGTCCGATGTTTTTTTGTGAGAAGTGTGAGAAGTGTGGGTTATTTCCCCTTATCTAACCCGTTAGCGCTTGGTCGTAATGACCAAGCGCTTTTTTATGGAAACTTAACGGCGGCAATTAATTTTATTGCTCGCTGCTTAACTCCATAATACCCGCTGCTTTTGAACCAAATAGTTGCTGATGTAAGCGACTTGCAAATCCATCTGTCATGCCAGAAATATAATCGGCAATCACTCGCATTGAATTATTCCCTTCATTACGCTCCGCTAACCATCGCTCACGAGTATTGACGGGTAAAAGACGTTCAGGATCTGAGGCAAATGCTTCAAATAATTCCATCACAATTTGTTGGCCTTTGTATTCCAGCATTTGGATTTCCGGTTTACGAATAACGTACTTGAATACTAATTGTTTCAGTACATGCAATGTTGCAGCAAAGTCTGGCTCTAGTTCGGCATTATATTTTAATAAGTCTTCGTCAAACTGCGGATTGGCACTAATACTAATCGCGGTGACGAAACCGTTGACTAAGGTACCGATAGCATCTTTACGTAAATGATGCTCATGGGAAAACAGTTTGCCACCAATGCTAGCCATTTCCGATATCAGCCATTGATCTTTGATTTCAGTTAATTGATCGACCACATCGCGTTGCCACTGATTTTGGTTGACAATCCCCATGACAATGGCATCTTCGAGATCGTGTACTGCGTAAGCTATGTCATCAGCCAACTCCATAATTGAGCAATCAAATGATTTATAGCGTGTTTTTAAATGGGGATAATCAAGGTGCGTATGGCTTTGTTCACTGCTGATAAATAATTGCCTGTCAGACTCGGATAATGGCGCTAATACCCAATCAATAATGGGCTTGTCATCATTAAACAATCCTTTCACCGGCGGCCATTCTGAGGGTTTTAATTGACGGTGATTAACGATATCTGGACGTTGTTGATCCACAAATAACTGCCCATGAGTTGCGGGATATTTCATTACCCCGAGTAACGTTCGGCGGGTCAGGTTCATTCCCCATGAAGGCGTGTAGGGTTCTAAACGAGTTAAAATCCGAAAGGTTTGCCCATTGCCTTCAAAGCCACCATGATGGCGCATCATGTAATTTAATGCCACTTCACCGCCATGTCCGAAAGGAGGATGGCCTATGTCATGGGCTAAACAAATTGATTCAATAAGGCTCATTGAATTGAGTAAATACCGCAGTTCTGGATATTTCCGCCGTAGTTGAGCAGTAATGCCAGTACCAATTTGTGACACTTCTAATGAATGTGTCAGCCGAGTGCGATAAAAGTCATTCATACCAACGCCAAGCACTTGTGTTTTGGCTTGAAGCCGACGAAATGCAGCTGAATGCAGAATACGGGCGCGATCACGCTGAAATGGACTACGATGATCATTTCGGCGTTGTTTATCTTCACCGAGTAAACGCTGCAGCCAACGACTGTTCTGTTGTGTATCACTGGACTCGATGGTGTTATCAGGCATAAAATTCCTTTACAGCATTTGATTAATTTCGTCTAAATTCAATGTGAAACTTGGAATAAAACACTCACGGAAATAACCTACAGCAGGGTTAGGGTTCTCGTCTAACATTTGTTCTAAACGTTTACGGGCACTATTAAATTCACTATTACCGGCTTTTTGTTCTTCTAAACACTTTAAATATGCGCAAAGTGTATCCGCCGCTTTTACAATGGCCTTATATTGTGGGTCGGCTTCTTCACTGATAAACAGACTACGATAATCTTCTCTAAACTCAACCGGGACCATTTCCAGCATACGCTGTTCTGCTATAGCTTCTATTTTTTTATATTCGGCTTCGATTTCTTTATTAAAGTACTTTACTGGTGTCGGTAAGTCGCCGGTCAAAATTTCACTGGCATCATGATAAATGGCAATCGCAGCCGCTTTATTAGCATCTAAGTCAGTGGCGAATTTTTTATTACTGATGATCACTAAAGCGTGAGCGACCATCGCCACTTGTAGCGAATGCTCTTGAACGTTTTCACGGCGCACGTTATGCATTAACGGCCAACGTTGGATCAGTTTCATCCGTGATAAATGGGCAAATAAATGACTCATGAGACTCCTTACTGCGCTCAATAGTTTGTCTCAGCTTACAGCAGCTTATCGATAAAAAAAAGCGACTGTTCAGTCGCTTAGTATTTTATGGCAGAGATATTGTGTCTATTGACGATAATCTTCTAAGAAATTGCCAAATTCAGTCATTGCTTTAGTTAGATCTTCTTTATACGGTAAAAAAACCACGCGTAAATGATCCGGTTCTGGCCAATTAAAGGCTGTGCCTTGAACTAGCAAAATCTTTTTATTTCTGAGTAAATCTAATACCAAGCGTTCGTCATCGCGTAAATTAAACTTTTTCATGTCTAATTTCGGGAATGCGTACAAGGCACCTTGAGGCTTTTTGCAACTGACACCAGGAATTTGGTTAAGCAATTCATACACAGCATCACGCTGAATCGTTAAACGGCCATTAGGTAATATCAGCTCATTAATGGACTGATAGCCGCCCAATGCGGTTTGAATCGCATGTTGATTGGGTACGTTGGCGCACAAGCGCATTGAAGCAAGCATTTCTAAACCTTCAATGTAGCTTTTAGCGGCTTTTAAATTACCCGATAACATCATCCAACCCACACGAAAGCCTGCGGCGCGATACGCTTTCGATAAGCCATTAAAGGTGATAGTTAGAATATCATCAGACAAACCTGCTGCAGGAATATGTTTAGCTTCGTCATAGAGAATTTTATCGTAAATTTCATCAGCAAATAAAATCAAATCGTGCTGGCGACATAGCTCAATAACTTGCAACAACAACTCTTTACTGTACACAGCACCAGTAGGGTTGTTTGGGTTGATTAATACTATCGCGCGGGTGCGACTACTAATTTTACTGTTAATGTCGTCTAAGTCAGGAAACCAATCCGCTTCCTCATCACAGCGATAATGCACTGCTTTGCCGCCAGCGAGGTTTGCAGCTGCTGTCCATAACGGGTAATCAGGTGAGGGGATAAGGACTTCATCATCAGTATTGAGCAATCCTTGCATAGCCATGACGATAAGTTCTGACACACCATTACCAATATAGATATCTTCAATATCAACGCCAAAAATACCCTGTGCTTGATAATGTTGCACAATTGCTTTGCGGGCAGAAAATAAGCCTTTTGACTCACAATATCCTTGAGCACTTGGCAGATTTAAAATAACGTCACGCACAATTTCTTCTGGCGCTTCAAATCCAAACGGGGCCGGGTTACCGATATTAAGCTTTAAGATACGATGACCTTCGTCTTCTAAACGGCGGGCTTCTTTATGCACTGGTCCACGGATATCGTAGCAAACAGAGTCAAGTTTATTGGATTTGATAATGGGTCGCATACTACTCTCAATAACTAAATACGGCTTAAGTTAGCGAACCATAACGAATTTATCGTTATTGTGAAAGGGGCAAATGGGTAAAAATGATAATAATATCAGTCAAAAATACTGTTTTCTGGGGTAAATTAGGCTTTGCTTCAGTGTTTTATGCTATTTATGACGCTGTATTTAGTGGTGATATAGGGTTTAATAACAAAAAAGCCAGCACGTAGTGCTGGCTTTTAATGAGTTGACTTGTGTTATTACTATTTTACTAATAGCCCAAGTTAACTGGCGATTAAACGCGCTTTTTGAACTCGCCTGTACGAGTATCAATTTCGATCTTGTCACCCACTTTAACAAAGTCAGCTACCGTAATAGTACCACCACCAGTGATGGTCGCTGGCTTCATTACTTTGCCTGAAGTGTCGCCACGAGCAGAAGGCTCGGTGTAGATAACTTCACGTACAATGTGAACTGGTAATTCAACAGAAATTGCTTTCTCGTTGTAGAAAGTCACTTGGCAAACGTCTTCCATACCATCAATGATATAGTCAGCAGCATCACCTAAGTTGTCAGCTTCTACATCATACTGGTTGTATTCTTCATCCATGAATACATACATAGGGTCAGCAAAGTAAGAGTAAGTACAATCAAGACGTTCTAAAATGATATCGTCTAACTTGTCTTCACCTTTAAAGGTTTGTTCAGTACCAGAATCTAGCAATACGTTCTTTAATTTTAACTTAACGATTGCAGCGTTACGGCCAGAACGAGTTGTTTCAGTCTTCTGAACAACCCATGGGCTGCCATCTAACATGATCACGTTACCAGGACGGATTTCATGAGCAGTTTTCATTTCACTATTTCCTATATATTTGGACTTTTTTTATTTATAGAGCAGTATCTTAGCAATTGTTAACGAATTGAACGAGTCGACTCGCAAGATCTGCATCATTTAACGCGTTAATTGGCCATTTAATCGCATGGTGCGTTAAAGGCAAACTAACAGAATTTAACTGTTGCCAGTGCATTACTACCGAGTTTGTATCACCACAGTTGAAGGCCGAATTCACCTCAGACCAAGTGGTAGCAATTTCTGGAGCAAGATTATCGCAGTAAATTTGCATAAAAGCTTGTAATTTTACCAAGTGATAATCATCTTCTTGAGGATAAATGTGCCATATAAAGGGTTTTGCGGCCCATTGAGCACGTAAAAACGAATCTTCACCCCGCACAATATTAAAATCACAGCTCCATAGCAAGCGATCAAAGTCATTTTGATCTGTCATAGGTAATATATGTATGGTTAGGTTGCCAAGAGTAAATTGTTGACCGGGCATAAAATCTGCAATGGCGCAAGGCAATAAACTGGATAAACTATGTAAACTACGGCCTTTAGGGATAAGCGCATGGATGGGTGTTGGCGATGCTTGCCATAATTCACACAGCGCAGTTAACGCGGGAGTTTCATAACTGAAAACACTGATTACCCTATCTTGAACATTAATACCCTGCAAACCTAGTTGCTCGAATAATGCTAATTTATGTTTAGGATCGGCTTGCCATTGATCTCGTTGCTTGAATAATTGTGTTTCACAAATCAGTCCGCCAGTTTTAGGGCTAAATCCTGGAAAGTAAAACCACTTCTTAACACCATTGGGCTGTGTTGATGGTAGTCCATGACAGCCATCAACCCATTTTTCAGCGCTTAAATATTCAAGGTTTAACCAAATAGGCGTCTGAGTATCTGGCTGAATATGTAACTGGCCAATAATAGATTTAACCTGTGATGGTAATTCACAGGCAAAGGCTTCTATTATCACAGCACCAGCTTTATACTCTATTTTAATTGGGGTTTCCCAATGAAAAATATTCACACCATTAAATTCCTGCTGGCTTTTTGCAGGATTGAGCAAGGGTAAAATATGAGAAAAACTCAATAGATCGTCGACCCATAAATTAATGGGTATGGCATATTCGCTTGCCAATTGTTTAGCTAAACGCCAAGTTACACCTATGTCGCCGTAGTTATCAACCACGGTACAAAAGATATCCCAATGAGGGGATAATGAGTTTGAATGATGGACTGACATATTAATAGTTACTTAATCGTTAAACCTAAACTATAGGTATAAAAAAGCGGCTATAAAGCCGCTTTTAATCACAAAACTAATCTGATGATGTGGGTTAGTCTTCTAACTCAGCTAAACACATTTCTTCATATATCTGCTTAACCCAACCGTCAACACGTTCTTCGGTAAGTTCTGGCTGACGATCCTCGTCAATCCCTAAACCAACAAAGTGCTTGTCATCAGCCATGCCTTTAGATGCTTCAAAGTTATAACTTTCTGATGGCCAATTACCAATAATAATGCCACCACGAGCTTCAACGATATCTCGTATCATGCCCATAGCATCAAGGAAGTATTCAGCATAATCTTCTTGGTCACCACAACCAAAAATAGCGACTAGTTTATCGGTGAAGTCGATTTGCTCAAGTTCTGGGAAAAAATCATCCCAATCACACTGTGCTTCGCCGTAATACCAAGTTGGAATACCAAACATTAGCAAATCGTATTCAGCAATTTGCTCTTTAGTACTCTTGGCGATGTCTTTGACATCTAACATGCTTTTACCCAGTTTTTTCTGGATCATTTTGGCTACAGCTTCGGTGTTGCCAGTGTCGCTACCGAAAAAAAGACCTACAGTTGCCATTGTCTATCCTTTAAATATCTAGTTCGCGTTGTGCGATGTTCTAAAAACGTCTCAGTTGTCGAGTTGCTGTTGCAGAATAAATTCGATTAACTGGCTACGGCTGATGTTACTGTTCAAAGCTTGTTGGTTCAAGGCATCATATAAATCTTGTGACACCTTTAACTCTATTCGTTTTAAACCGTTAGCGCGATCACGCTGAATTTGGTTACGCTTATTGATCTTTAATTGCTGCTCACGAGACAGTGGGTTACTTCTCGGACGCCCACGGCGAGTTTCTGCGGCAAAAAGGTCAATAGTCGTTCTATCTGTTGTTTCTTTTGCCATTGTACTCTTTAACCGATCCCAGAGCCTTCCCAGGTCATCTGAATAATACCTTTTGCAATAAACCCGGCGCAGCCGAGGAATAACACTGCCCAAACAATATATCGACCAAATTTAGGGACGTCACCCTGTTTAAGCACATCATGTATAGCCATGCCGATAAAAAAGAATATCGATGCAAAAAACAGATTTAAGCCAACCGCTTCAATTTGATCCATGTATTGGTTTAACATACTTCTACCTTCGCGATTAAGTGTCTGGCGAAAAGAGGGCGCGAATATATCACATCAGGATACGATCGGCTATGTACAAAAGGGGAAATATTAAAAATTTACCCTTGGTTTTGTTCAATAAACTCAGACACGATACGGTTAAATATCTCTGGCTTTTGGGCATGTAACCAATGACCAGTGCCATTTAATGTTTTCGCGCTGGCATGTGGAAATTGACGCATGATCTCATCGCGATGTTCAGCCGTGACATAATTTGACTCACCGCCACGGATAAATAATGCAGGCTTATCGAAATGATTGTCATCTGTTAACGGTAATGTCCAGCCAATAATACGATCATAAGATTCAATTAGCCCAGTTAAATTCATTTTCCATTCAAAACCGCTATCAGTGCGTTGCAGATTCTTAAGTAGAAACTGCGATGTTGGCTCATCAATACCGGCAGACGTTAAATGTACTAAGGCAGATTTGCGCGTGGTATTGGCGTTTAATTCTAAACTGGTTAGGCCTGCAAACACGATTTGATGTCTTGGGCTGTAGGCAACAGGTGCGATATCGGCAACAACCAAGCTTATAACTCGCTCAGGATGTAGCAGTGCCATTGCCATGGCAATTTTACCACCCATTGAGTGGCCAACCACATGGGCTTGTGTAAGATGTAATTCATCGAGAACATCTATCATGGCATCAGCCAACTGTGGGTAGTCCATCTGGTCCCAATGCTCACTTAAGCCATGATTGGGGACGTCAACCCGAATAACTTGATGCTGTTGTTCAAGTACACTACCGAGATTTTTTAGATTATCAAGATTGCCAAATAGCCCGTGAATAAGTAGGACGGCTTCACCTTGACCAGAAGATACGAAATGCATAACGCAATAAGCTCATTGGGACAATTTGTACGGCAGATTTTGCTGTAATGAGCCAATCAAATCAAGTCATCATAACGATAGTGACCATTGTTGATGATATTTTACCCGCCTTTTGATAAATTTTTAAGAATATAGGCCATTTAATGATTTTGTGACTTTATTAGTTGGTTAAGCTTGGCTTACACTGAAGCCATAATTTTTGATCGCATCAGTAATAGGCGATCTGCGCTCCCGAATTACCAAGCGCCAGTCAAATAATGGCGACAGTAGTACAAAGACTGATAGAAAAAGGATGACTCTGATGAAATACATTGAGATTGACGAAGAACTTTATCGCTTTATTGCCAGTAAGACTGAACGTATTGGCGAAAGCGCTTCGGATATTTTACGTCGTTTACTTAACTTGTCAGTTGAAAATGTCGATATAAGTTTACCCGCTTCCATCAGTCAGCCCAGTTTAGAATCTGAATCAGCAGCTAGTCATCATCCGGTTTTTAACCAAGCAAAAGCTGCTGTTGAAAAAATCATTGCTGAACAAAATAGCACCGGCCAATACAATCCTGCAGATGAACAAACAGCGTCACCAGCAACGATTGATTTTGATGCTATTGTTAGTCAGCATTTGTTGAGCCAGCAAAAAGGTGCAGTAGGGCGTTTTATGCACTTATTAGCCAGTCTTGAAACCACAGCTCGCAGTGACTTTGATAAAGTACTGAATGTACAAGGGAAAGGGCGCTTGTATTTTGCTCGTTCTAAACAAGCGCTACTCAATTCTAGTCAATCTTCTAATCCAAAAGAAATCGCTTCTAGCGGGTTTTGGGTGACAACCAATAACAATACTGCCAAAAAACAAACGATATTAACTGAAGTATTAGAGCATTTAGGTTGCGATAGTGAACGAGCCAAGAGTATCGCTGAACACATTTAATGTTTGAATTTTGTTGAGAATTATATTTTTCATTTACTAACAGGAGACCATTCGTGGCCATTCACACACGCGCAGGGCAGCAAGCTTTACAAACGGATTTAGTGAATATTCCTAAATTAATGAGTCATTATTATCGCATTATTCCAAACGTGGAAGACGTGCAGCAAAAAGTGACGTTTGGCACTTCAGGCCATCGTGGTTGTGCCTATACCGCTAGTTTTAATCAAAACCACATATGGGCTATCACCCAAGCTGTGGTTGATTATCGTATTTCAGCCAATATTACCGGGCCAATGATTGTTGGTTTTGACACTCATGCACTGTCTTATGCGGCGTTTATGTCCGTTATTGAAGTATTAACGGCTAACCAAGTCAAAGTATTAATTCAACAAGATGACGGTTTTACCCCGACACCTGTCGTATCTCAAGCAATTGTTCGTGCCAATTCGTCTGCACCTGCTGCCTTAATCGATGGCTTAATCATTACACCTTCGCACAATCCTCCACAAGATGGTGGCATTAAGTACAATCCACCTCATGGTGGACCTGCTGAAGGTGAAATTACTAAAATCATCGAAACAAAAGCTAATGAATATCTAGCCAATCAGCTGTCAGGCGTTAAAAAAGTCAATTACGGTGTCGCGGTTAAATCCGGCTGGATTGATGAAGTCGATTTTATTGCACCTTATGTTGAATCTCTTGCTGAAGTGATTGATATGGAGGCGATTAAAAAAGCCAACATTCGAATAGGTGTTGATCCTTTAGGTGGGTCAGGTATTTATTATTGGCAACACATTGCGACACAATATGGTCTTGATATCACCTTAGTTAATGACAAAGTTGATCCTACTTTTGGCTTTATGCCATTAGATAAAGACGGCAAAATCCGCATGGATTGCTCCTCTCCTTATGCGATGGCAGGCTTATTAGCCTTCAGCGAAGATTATGATTTATGTGTTGGTAATGACCCAGATTATGACCGCCACGGTATTGTGTGCCCGGGATTTGGTTTGATGAACCCGAATCATTACCTAGCTGTTGCGATAGATTATTTAATGACTCATCGTCCGCAATGGTCAGAGTCGTTAGCTGTTGGTAAAACCTTAGTATCAAGCGCGATGATCGACAGGGTTTGTAATGCCTTAGGCCGTCATTGTTTAGAAGTACCAGTTGGTTTTAAATGGTTTGTTGATGGCTTAGCCCAAAGCACCATAGCCTTTGGCGGTGAAGAAAGTGCCGGTGCCGCTTTTTTAAAGCGTGATGGCAGTACTTGGTGTACCGATAAAGATGGTTTTATTTTAGCCTTGCTTGCGGCGGAGATTTTAGCCGTAACCGGTAAAACACCCGCTCAGCGTTATCAAGAGTTAACGACCAAGTTTGGCGAGAGTTTTTATACTCGTATTGATAGCCCTATTAGCCTTAAGAAAAAGGCCAAGTTTGAGCAATTAAATCGTGATAGTTTCACTGACACTCAATTAGCGGGTGAACCCATTACGGCTATTTTAAGCCACGCACCTGGCAATAATGCTGCCATTGGTGGCATTAAAGTCACTACCGAAAATGGCTGGTTTGCTGCGCGTCCATCAGGTACTGAAGCCTTGTTTAAAATCTACGCCGAAAGCTTTATTAGTCAGCAGCATTTGGATGACATTATTACTCAAGCACAGACTATGATTGACCAAGCCTTAAAAGGCTGAGTTTACTGTAAGTTGTTTTTTAAATATAAAAAGCACTGATTTTCAGTGCTTTTTTTGCTTCTATTGATGCGATTTTTTTGTCAGTATGGCTTAACTGTTGGTTGTTAATAATTAATGTTAAGTCATTTCAAGGAAGATATTAATGAATAAATATATGTCACTACTTTTTTTACCGGCGATGATGTTAACGGCTTGCCAAACTCAACTTGAAACTGTTCAAGTACCTCAAGCCGTGTTTAATACAAAGGTAATCACTATTGAAAATTCTCAACTCAATCAATATTGGTTATTGGAGCAGATTAAACCTGTAATGTTAAACAAACGTCCTGATTGGTTACCAAGAGGTGCTGGTAAGGGTGAATATTATATTACGATTGACTCAAACGGTAACGAAGTCAGTAAAGAGCTTATTGGCTCGCAGCCAGAGGGCTGGATGACGCAAGCATTAGTCAATAAGATGCCAAAACAGCAGTATGAGCCAGCGGCATCGAATATTAAGCGAGTACCAGTAAAAGTGAAAATGGATTTTGAAGTAAAGCGTATGAATTGATCTTGAGGTTACTTAACCTGTATTGAGCGATTTAACCCAATATAACAACAGGGTAGAATAATACATTCTGCCCTGTTGTTATTTTACAAACTAAACATTATTAGTGATGATAGTCACTACGCTAAGTCAAATCGATCAGCATTCATGACTTTAGTCCATGCTTTAACAAAGTCTTTAACAAACTTTTCTTTTGCGTCATCTTGAGCATAGACTTCTGCATAAGAGCGTAAAATAGAGTTTGAGCCGAAGACTAAATCAACACGCGTCGCAGACCACTTCATCTTGCCTGTTTTGCGATCGATGATGTAATACAGGTTATCACCGGCAGGTTTCCATGTGTATGACATATCGGTTAAATTAACAAAAAAGTCATTCGATAATACGCCTACATTATCGGTAAATACGCCGTGTTTAGTATTGTCATAGTTAGTACCTAGCACTCGCATACCGCCGACCAAGACCGTCATTTCATGAGCGGTTAGGCCCATTAATTGAGTACGGTCGAGCATCATTTCTTCTGGCTGAACAATGTAGTCCTTCTTTTGCCAGTTACGATAAGCATCGTGTAATGGCTCTAACACTTCAAACGACTCAATATCGGTTTGCTCTGCAGTGGCGTCACCACGACCGGGAGCAAATGGCACTGTAATCTTAACCCCTGCTGCGTGAGCTGCTTTTTCAACCGCAGCGGTTCCGCCTAGGACGATTAAGTCGGCCATACTCACAGGTTTTGTTAGCCCAGCTTGAATATCAGTTAGGGTATCTAACACTTTATTTAATCTTGTGGGTTCATTGCCTTGCCAGTCTTTTTGTGGCGCTAAACGAATACGCGCCCCATTGGCTCCACCGCGATAATCTGAACCTCGGAAAGTTCGGGCACTGTCCCAAGCTGTCGCCACCAGTTCAGCAATGTTTAATTCACTGGATAAAATTTTAGCTTTAAGCTCAGTGATTTCTTGTTCACTTAAGCTGTAATCGACTTGTGGAATAGGGTCTTGCCAAATAAGATCTTCAGCAGGCACATCAGTTCCAAGGTAACGACTTTTAGGACCTAAATCACGGTGAGTCAGTTTAAACCACGCTCGGGCAAACACCTCTGAGAAATAGGCAGGATCTTGATAAAAACGGTCTGAAATTTTGCGATATTCAGGATCCATTTTCATCGCCATATCAGCATCTGTCATAATTGGACTTGAGCGAATAGATGGGTCTTCAACATCAACCGGTTTATGCTCTTCCTTGATGTCGATAGGTTGCCATTGCCATGCACCAGCCGGACTCTTTTTCAGTTCCCACTCGTAGTTAAGCAGTAATTCAAAGTAGCCGTTATCCCATTGAGTAGGATGGGTTGTCCAGGCACCTTCGATTCCACTGGAAACCGTATCTCGGCCTATGCCTCGACTGGTTTTATTTAACCAACCAAAGCCTTGGTCTTCTAATTCAGCACCTTCAGGTTCGGCTTGTAAATTGTCGACATTGCCATTACCGTGACATTTACCAACAGTATGTCCACCCGCGGTTAATGCGACGGTTTCTTCGTCATTCATTGCCATACGTTCAAAGGTAGTGCGAATATCATGGGCGGTTTTTAATGGATCAGGATTACCATCAACACCTTCAGGGTTGACGTAAATTAATCCCATCATTACGGCTGCTAATGGATTTTCAAGATCTCTTTCACCAGAATAGCGGCTGTGCTCTGAACCGCTTGGTGCAAGCCATTGTTTTTCAGATCCCCAATAAATATCTGTTTCTGGATGCCATATATCGGCGCGGCCACCAGCAAAACCAAATGTTTTTAGCCCCATAGACTCATAAGCTACGTTACCGGCTAAAATGATCAAATCAGCCCAAGAGAGTTTATTGCCATATTTCTTTTTGATCGGCCAAAGCAGTCTGCGCGCTTTATCGAGGTTAACGTTATCAGGCCAGCTATTGATTGGTGCAAAGCGTTGATTGCCAGTCCCTGCGCCACCGCGACCATCAGCAATTCGATATGTACCTGCAGAATGCCAAGCCATGCGGATCATTAATCCACCATAATGGCCCCAATCTGCTGGCCACCAATCCTTACTGTCTGTCATTAAAGTGGTTAAATCGTGTTTTACAGCAGCGAGATCGAGGCTTTTGAATGCTTCGCTGTAATTAAACGTCGGATCCATTGGATCCGTCTTTTTGTCATGCTGATGGAGAATATCGAGATTGATCGCTTTAGGCCACCAATCCATGTTATGGCTATCGTTTGAAGTATTGCTGCCATGCATAACAGGGCACTTACCTTGACTATGTTGTACTTTGTCCATGAGATTTCCCTTTATCACTAGAGTAGCTTAATTTTGATATATCATTGGATGACAAGCTCAGGCTAACTGACTGTGGTTACTAATTAAAGCGACTTTTTCCGGTTCAGTTAATCGCTTTTATTGATACATAAAAGTAAGCCGTTGATTCAAGTTTGCGCTAACGTAATAAACTCAGTCTAGTTATCAATACCATAAATGCACCAGTAAATAACATCATGATGGAAATATACCGTCGGTTTTGCCAAGTCATAATGTTTACACTGTTTATCAACAAGCCCTAATGAGAGCCAAGATTAACACCATTAACCTTTTTTAAAGCCGCTGTGACTGACATGTTTTATGCCAATGCCATTTAGTGGGTAGGTTTAAATACATCATTAGCCTTAACGATAAGCATTGTTAAGGCAATTATCTGGATGTAGAACCAGTTCTTATTGCATTGAGGAAGTAAAAATAGATGAGTTTTATTAACGGCTAGCGCATTGTCTAGGTGATACACATAAAAATGGCTAACCCAATACAGGTTAGCCATTGAAGCGATAATACACTATAGCAGTTGTGCCAAAAGGTTGTTGCTTTACAGTGATCAATAATCTTTAAATCAAATACTTAAGGGTGACTGTTGGTAGGATTTTATCCACGATAACCAAATAATTTTTGTTCCATGATTGCTTTGCTTACGGCTTCCGGAACGGCGTTAATCCAATCGCCTTGACCGCGGCAAATTTGTTGTAAAATTTCTCGCGAGAAAATATTAAATAAATCAGGGTTGCTCGACTCAATACTGGTGATAAAGCCATTATCGAGAACATGACGGAATAAATAGCGCAGATTATTGGGGACACTAATGGTCGTTAAGTTATTTAGATCACCTTTTTCATCTCGTTCAGGGTAAACGAACAAGCGCGTGTTATCGGGGAATAATTTACCGAATGCTTCGAGTATTCCGCCTTCCATTCCACGATAATATTCTTCATCAAAAATTTGTTTAATATTAACCATACCGACCACAATGCCGATTTGTAATTGGGTGTATTGGCGGAAATAGGCTCGTAACGAGAAATATCGGGTATAGTCGGACACCATGACATTGTAGCCGAGTAAATTAAGTAACTTGACCCGTTCCATAATGTCTTTTTCAGACATGTTGGCATCTTTACCGCTCAAGTCATTTAAGGATATTTCAGCAATCAATACGGTACTTTTATCTGTTACACCATCGAGTAAGGAAAAGGCTTTATAGCCTTGTTCGATCATATCGACATTAAGTTTTGTTACTGGCTTAAATGAACCTCGAATGGTTAATACGTTCTTTTTGTAAAGCATGTCAGCAGGAACTGCGACACTGCCATCCGCTTTAAACATAATGGCGCGCGTTTTCCAACTGCGAATAAGATGAATATTCTTGGCTTGATTGTCGACATCTTCAAAGTAGGGCCCTTGAAAGTCGATACAATCAATCTCTATTCGATTAGCTTTCATGTTATCGGTTAATGAATCGATAATCATTTTCGGATCTTCAAAATAGTAATAACTGGCGTAAATGAGGTTGACCCCTAAAATCCCTAATGCTTGTTGTTGTGCTTCAGCGGTATCGTCAAACATACGCACATGAACAACAATATTAGACGGCTCTGCCCCCGGGTACATTTGAATTCGCACACCACACCATGCATGACATTCATTTTTACGATTAAAGCTCTTGGCTGAGACAGTTGCTGCGTAGGTAAAATAACGCGAAGACTTAGAACGAATGGCACCAACACGGTCAACAACGAGATCAAACTCTTGCTCCATCATTGCCAATACGCGTGCTTTACTGACATAACGACCATCTTCTTGAACACCATAAATAGCGTCAGAAAATTTCATATCATAGGCCGACATGGTTTTCGCTATCGTACCCGCAGCAGCACCAGCGACAAAAAAGTTACGTGCGACTTCTTGTCCTGCACCAATTTCAACTATAGTGCCGTACTTTTTTTCGTCTAGGTTTAAACGAAGAGCTTTTTCTTTTGTGCCACGGGAACTGACTTGCTTATCCATAATATCTCCACACGATAAAACATTGGTATCTTAAGATTACTGCTAACAATGTTATAGCAAGTTAAAATATCCGCTAGTGCTGAAAGGATATTTGTGGCGATAAATTAATAATTTAACCTTTTTGAATAGCTTATAGATGTTTATTGCGACACTTTTGATCAGCGTCAACCGTGACTAGCGCGTTAATAGCATGATTGCCGCAACCATACACGTTGCGGCTTTATAACTTTATTATCTAGGTACATCCATCATGGTTTGTAAAAATACCGCAGAAAAGGGGGCTTTTTGCTGTTTTTTAATTTGAGGACTTAAGCCATTTTCAAACAACACAAATAAATAGTTATGACCATTACTCACATTCACTCTACCGGCCAAGTTTGCAATTCCTAGCATACTGCCGGTTTTTGCAAATACATGATGTTTGAGTGGTGATTTATTAAAATAACGTTTGTAGCGTAAGGTGCCACTGACACCTGACTCTGGAAGTAAATCGAGCAAGAATCGGTATTCTGGTTGTTGATATATGACGGTGAGTACACTTAATACGTGTTCTGGTGTGAGCAAGTTATAGCGTGATAAACCTGAACCATCGGCAATGTTTGCCGTCGATAAGTCGATACCTATCGAGTACAGAATGGTTTTCAATGCCTGGCCACTGCGAGCAAAGTCGCTTGGGGTTTGATAATACACCTCACCGAGTTTTTTTAATAAACTGTCGGCAATTAAATTATCTGATTCGAGTAACATGGTTTCTAGCAATTGCGGTAAAGCATCAGATTGATGGCTGGAAATAACTTGTCGTTGAGCCATAAACTTGGGCTGCTTGTTCATCTTAATTGTCGTAATGGGGTGGTTATAGCGAATTCCTAAAGATTCGAGTTGTTTAGCTATGATGTGCTGAGCGTAAATTTGCGGATCGCTAATGGCTATTGCTAAAGGTAATGACTTAGCTCCGACATGACAACCGCTTAGGTGATAGCGATTATTATCGAAACGACTTAAGGTTAATTGACACTGGGGTACTGACTCAGTGAGGTATGCAGGCAGAGCATTGGCCATTGGTAATGTAACAGCGGGCTTTATCACTGGGTTGTCTATGGTAGGTGAAACAAAATATGCGTCATTAGTGATGTCAATTGGGCGGTTTCCCATTATGGTGATTTTCGCCACTTTATTGTAACCATTGGTGGATAATCGACCATAGACGCAATTTTTATTAATGATAAAAGGCGAGATTGGCGCAGCGTAGCAAATCCCTAAATCGTCCCATACCCAGCCAGGAGCCTGTAATTGGCTGTCTTGTTCGCTCGCCAACATAATATTCCCGGTAAGTTTTGTGATCCCCAATGTGCTTAAGGATCCAAGAAGTTGATGTAAATCTTGGAATGTTAAGGTTGGATCGCCACTGAATTCGATATAAATGTCTCCAGAATAAATCCCATTGTTAATCTGAGTTTTATCCAGCGGTTGATCGGCTAAGGTTGTGAGTTGGGTTTGATAGCTAAATTGTTTACCGAGTTGCTTGGTTGCTGCCAATGCGGTTAACAGTTTTTGAACACTAGCAGGTTGCATTAATGATTGATTATTATATTGAAATACTGTTTTTTGACTGGTCATATCCCACACGGTAATGCCCAGTTGTGAATGTATCGGCTTTAATAGTTGCAACATATTATCCAGATACAGGGCTGCGGGTTGTTGATTAATATTCTCTAGGGGTGAAGAAGGTATCTGTGGTTGCACCACCGCAGGTCGAATAAGCTGCTCGGCAGCGCTGACGGTATTTGGTAGGCAGATGATCATCAAAGACCCTAATAGAGATAAAGCACGCCTCAGCCATAAAGGTTGTTGCCTATGAGATGAATGTGGCCGTGGGAGATGGAATAGTATTGAAGTCATATAAGTCTACATCTAGGTATCACTAACGATAGGTTATGGTAGCTGATGCTAACCTTGGCTGATACGAATTTGATAATGTTTCGTCCTTTTTGATGACATGCTTATCCCTTTAGTGTGATTATCATGTTTCTACAGCTGACCATAGGCTGGCTAGTTCGCAAGCAATATGGCATTAAAGTATTAATTATCGGCAAAAAAACACACTAAAACGGCTGCTAAGTAAGAAAAATCTTGCTCATCACCTTGTTAATCGGTAATTTCTATCAGCTTAAGAGGACGCCAATCTCAACTATCTGCCAAATATCAATGCTACAGTGCTGCAACAGCAGTATTTGATTACATATTGTGTCTTAGCAAAAGCAGATTTGAGTTTGATAGACTGGCGATAATTTATCGTTAAACAGTATTGTTTTTACTGAGATGTTATTTTGTCAGTATTATCGCAATCGCGTTGTAAGAAACATCATCAGTTGAGGTTGGTTATAAAAACGGCCTTTATGTCGAGGCAAACATAGCGTGTGCTTAAACATGCAACCTTATGCTTGTTAAACAATTGAACAGCGTACTCACAATTACAATATATCGCTGTGATGTTTTTGAATTTGATCCCATTACTGATAAGCGTAATGGTCACCCATTTTAAGGAGGATGCCTTGCTGGATAAGCTAGGTGGTATTGCCCTAAATGCAGATGCTGTGTCTTGGTTGCTTAACCCGAAAGATTTTAAGCAAGCCTTGCTAACTAAAATCGCAGCGGCAACATCTTCAATTTACATCGCGGCATTATATGTTGAAGATGATGAAGCAGGTCGTGAAGTATTGCAGGCGTTATTAGACGTCAAAGCCCAAAATCCACAAATAGATATTAAGGTATTAGTTGATTACCACCGTGCACGCCGCGGCTTAATTGGTCAAAAGGGCGACAGTGGCAACTATATTTTATACCGTAAATTAATGGCTGAAGCGTCACACCCATTTGATATAGTGGGCGTGCCAGTAAAGTCGCGAGAATTTATGGGCGTGTTGCATCTTAAAGGTTTTATTATTGACGACGCCGTGATTTACAGTGGCGCGAGCATTAACAATATTTATTTACAACAACAAGAAAAATATCGGTTCGATAGATATCATGTTATTGACTGTCCAGAGCTTGCTCGCAGCATGCGTGACATGATCAAACAAGATATCGTCAGTGATCCTGCTGTAAGCATATTAAGTCAATCTGGCGATATTGAAGAAAACCCTGAAAAGAACGACATCAAAAGCTTTAAACATCGTTTATCTCAGGTGCGCTATCAGTACAAGTCAACCACAGTCGGTAACCGTATTACACCGTTAGTTGGCCTTGGCAGAAAGAACAACCAATTAAACGACACTGTGATCAATTTGGTCGATTCCTCTACAAAAGAGCTGTTTATTTGTACCCCTTATTTCAATCCACCAACGATTTTGACTCGTGCATTAGCTAGACACCTGCGTGAAGGGAAGAAAATAGATATCGTTGTAGGTGATAAAACCGCCAATGACTTTTATATTCCACCGGATCAGGATTTTTCAACCATTGGTGCATTGCCTTACATGTATGAACAATCACTGCGTAAATTTGCCAAGAATCAGCAGTGGGCGATCGAGAATGGACAACTTAATATTCATTTATGGAAAGATGGGATTAACAGCTTTCATTTGAAAGGCATTAGTGCCGATAATCGTAAGCATCTGATCACCGGCTCTAACTTAAACCCGCGAGCTTGGGCGTTAGATTTAGAAAATGGTTTATTGTTGCATGATGAGTCGGGGAGTTGGAAAGAGTCGTTCATCAAAGAGCAGCACTATATTTTACTCCACACTGAACGATTATTTCATTATAGCCAAATTGATACCTTGCAGAAGTACCCAAAACCAGTGAAAAAAATTATGAATCGAATTCGCCGTTTAAAAGCAGACTTTTTATTGCGGCGTATCTTATAATTACCTCATCAGTGTCATATCCGTTCATCACCAAATTTGGTGATGAATTTTTTTCACCTCAGAGTTCTTTAATGTCAGAGTTATCAATAAAATCAATTAAACCGCCTATTCATGCAGTCCATCGCTTACATGAATACCGAAAGTCATTATCGACTAAGCCGTTTGGTGCCCGCGGTAAGAAGCTGATTAGGTGTAATCTTTGTCTCTTAGGTGAATTATTTTGTACCTGTGAACATCGGCAATATTTAACCACGAACGTTAGCTTTATGTTGATGATGTATAACGACGAAGTCTTAAAGCCCACTAATAGCGGCAGGTTAATTGCTGATTTAATTCCAGATACCCATGCATTTTTATGGACTCGAACAGATACCGACAGCGCAATGTTAGCATTACTCGATAATCCTCAATACCAACCCTTTTTAGTGTTTCCACAACAATATGTGCAGAGCGAGCAAATTATTGTTGAGCAAATAACCCCAGCCTTGCTAACTTCGGAGCAGGGGCAAGCTAAAATTCCTTTGCTGGTAATGCTTGATGGCAGTTGGCGCGAAGCAATCAAAATGTATCGTAAAAGCCCGTATTTACATCAAATGCCGGTATTATCATTTGCGCCAGAAACCTTAGCGACTTATGCACTACGTAAAGGCAGTCATGATTTTCAGTTAGGCACAGCTGAAGTTGCGGCGCTGGCATTAAGCGCTGCTCAAGAGCCTCAAAATGGTTTGGCACTATCGACCTGGTTTGATTTATTCGTAGAATCTTCATTGCTGGGGCGTAATCGCCGCGCAAAAGAAACCTTAACCCCAATTGCTGTGTATATTGATGCGTTCAAACTCGCATTAAAAGTCAGTCATGAGCACATAAAACGCAGTATTTAGGCGGCTGAATCGACGCCAAACGGTTGCATATTGTGACTAATTACGAGATGCTAACAGACGTTTATTACTTGAGTTATATTGCTAACAAATGAGCGAAGCTAAGGCTTTACGCTAATTTCAGGTTTTCATTAAGGACTGTTTTATACGTTATGGAAGAGTTGATCAACAGTGCTAAAGCGCTAAATGCGAAGAAATTGGTTGTGTTGTGTCGTCTTGAACCGGGTTGTTTAGGCCCTGATGGCATCGATCATATTGACGCTTTTTGCCAAGTTGCAGAACGTGCATTAGTGAATTTTAATGCCGATATATGTCATTGGTGTCTTGCGCCTCGCTTAGATAAAAGTTTGATTGAAATACAATACAGCCTTGCAGGAAAAGTCTTATCTCGTGATAAAGCAATTAAGTTTATCAGCTCTTTTGAACAAGACCTTGATGTCATAGAAGAACGCTTTGAAGATAAACTGACTCAATTGATCAATCAGTATATCGCCCGTAAACGTTAGATTGAGCATAGCGTGCTTTAGCTTTTCCTCCATGCTACTGATGCTCGATCTCATATCGTTAACAGTTTAATCCTATGTTATTTGGGGTTAATAATAGGATTTATTATGACTCCCTTTATAGATTCAGCCGCCGCTGAAGCCAGCCCAACATCTTCCGAAACTCAGATATTGCACCAACAATTACAACAGCAATTTGGTTTTACTCAGTTTAGAGAAGGCCAACAGGCGGTTATCGAAACCATTTTAGCGGGCCATTCTGCGCTTGCCATATTTGCTACCGGTTCGGGTAAATCCTTGTGTTATCAATTTTGCGCTCAACAGTTACCTAAGCTGACTTTGGTTATTTCACCGTTATTAGCGTTAATGAAAGATCAATTGGCCTTTTTAGCGAGTAAAGGCATAGCTGCAGCGAGTATTGATTCAAGTTTAACTTATGATCAAACTCAGCAAGTGATGCGCGATATTCGTGAGCAACGTACGCGGATTTTGATGGTATCGGTTGAGCGTTTTAAAAATGAATGCTTTAGGCAATTTCTCAAGTCGGTTCCCATTTCTTTGCTGGTGGTTGATGAGGCGCATTGTATTTCGGAATGGGGACATAATTTTCGCCCCGATTATCTGAAAATCCCTCAGTACTGCCAAGAGTTTTCCATACCGCAAAGTTTATTATTAACCGCGACAGCCACTGAACAAGTTAAATTAGATATGGCTAAGCGTTTTGGTTTGTCCGCGCAACACATAGTACAAACCGGGTTTTACCGAGCCAATTTAGATTTGGCAGTTGTTGCAGTGAGTCAGCAACAAAAACTTACTCAGCTTACACGTACCGTAAAAGACTATTCCGGTAGCGGTATTGTTTATGTCACCTTGCAGCAAACTGCTGAAGATGTAGCCCAGCACCTAATCGCTGAGGGTATCAATGCCGCGGCTTATCATGCGGGAATGGATCAAATACGACGTCAACAAATTCAACAGCAATTTATGGATAATCAAATCCAAGTAATTGTGGCAACCATTGCCTTTGGCATGGGCATTGATAAATCCGATATTCGTTTCGTTATCCATTTTGATTTGCCCAAATCGATTGAAAACTACAGTCAGGAAATTGGCCGAGCAGGGCGTGATGGTCAATTATCCCATTGTGTGACACTCGCTAACTTAGACGGCTTAAATACTGTTGAAAATTTCGTTTACGGTGACACTCCTGAACCACAAAGCATTGGCCAGTTATTAGAGACCATTGCCTCAGAAACCGACAATGGTCGCTGGGAAGTACAAGAATATCCTTTATCAAGCGCATGCAATATTCGCTCATTGCCGCTAAAAACTTTATTTGTCCAATTAGAGCTATTGGGCGTGATCCGTCCAAGTTATGCTTATTTTGCAGAATTTAAATACCGCTTTGTTGAAGAGCAGGAAGCCATTCTCAGCCGATTTAACCAACAACGTCAGCAGTTTCTTCGCCAAGTGTTTGCTCATACACAGTTTAAAAAGATTTGGGGACAGTTGGATTTTGATACTTTATATCAACAACATGGCTGTGAACGGCAGCGTGTTGTGGCTGCACTAGATTATTTAGCAGAGCAAAATTTGATTATTCTTGAGACAAAAAAAATCACTCAAGTGTATGATGTACAAGAGCAGGCATTAGCGACACCGCAACAATTGCACCATTTGACTCAGCAACTCGGTCAATATTTTAGTGACAATGAACATAAAGAGATTGTGCGGATTGGTAAGCTAGTCGAATTTTTTGAACTTGATCGTTGTTTAAGTGCGAATTTAGCTCAATATTTTGATGACCACTCAGTGCCACAAAATTGCGGTCACTGCAGCGTTTGTCGTGGGCAAATTGCCATCTTATCCAAACAAGCTGTGGCTCCGTTACCAGACTCGGCCACAGTGACAACATTGCTTGAACCGTTAATCTCAGTGGCTCAAGCAAAATCGTTACCCACTCCAACCATTGCTACGCAAGCTAAATTCCTTGCTGGTATGATAATGCCAATGTTTAGTCGTTTGAAAGTTAAACAATTAGAGGGCTTTGGACGTTTTAGTGCTTATCGATATCAAGATATCCTGGATACTGTTAAGAAGGTAAATTCATGAAACCGGTTCCTAAAATATTGTTAGAGCGACACGGTGAGTTAATACAAAGTGAAGGTGTGACAGTCGTGTCCCATATTCAACGTCAAGTTGGAGACTGGGTGGTACAAACGTTAATGATTAAAGATTGTGATGTGCCATTTAAATACAAGCGACCTCAACGTTTCAAGAGCTTGTTAGATCATAAAGTCAATTTGATTTATTACCCATCGAAAGAGGTCATTGGCGGCTTTGAAATTGAAATAATGCAAGTAGTAAGGGTGCGCCGTTACTAAAACCTATATTAAGCTCAGCTCACCAAGCTTTCGGTGTGCTGAGCGCAATATCAGAGAGCTTGAGAACTTGACCCCCCCAGTATGTTTATCATCTCTATCTGCAGCGTTATTGGCTGCTTGAATGAGATGCTCCCCACAAAGTCAATCAATAGTCGATGATTAAAGACTCAAGAATTACTTAAGTCCTTTATATCTAAAGCTTACTGCCCACTAAACACAAACTCGTTTGCGGTTTTCCATAATCTATAGCGTAATTCTGTTCCTTGCGGCAAATAAAACACCTTTGGTTGACGACTGTCATAGCTGAGTGTCAGGGCTTGATTGAGAACAATAAATTTGGCTTTTTTCGCTTCAGTACACATCATTCTGGTCGTCGGCCCCTGCATGACCTGATCGACTTGATAATAGACATATCCCCAACCAGGTAATGATAGGGTGTTAATATCGCCCATCAGTTGAGTTTTATTACAGTCAACGACTTTATTTTGGCCTATTTGCACTTCAAGCATGTAATCTTGTTCATTTGTCAGAGCAGGCAATGTCAGGATGTGTTGCACCATTCCAGAAGTGGGTGCTGGATACATTTTTGTGGACTCTTGCGCTTGATAGTCACGGGTATCCATCACGCTGCTACTGATGTTTATGCTGTTTAAGTGATTGTTGTCAACTGGGTTGGTCGCACAAGAGCTAAATGATAATGCACTCGCTATGACAACGGTAAGTGTGAGGGATATTTTCTTTGCATAAGCAAATGTTTGCTGGTTCATCTTGTTTCCTTATGGAGTAAATATTGCCAATAATGACTGGCTGGTTGGCTTATCTATTTACATTAAACGTGCTGTAACTGAAAAAGGGTTAAATAAATAAAGTTAATTTTCCCATGTTTAATGGTTAACATAACGAACAATAATTGAGTTTAGTTCATAAGTATGACATAACATACTGATAACCTTTAACACATTGTATTTATCAAAAAGGTATCGTCGTCGATGCATAATACCCAAAATCTTGAGCAAACTGCGTATATTCTGAATTTAGCGTTACCTAAAATGGCGTCTTTAGCTATTCCTGTAACGCCAGAAAATTATGCTATTTGGTTTGAATATTTTGCTGAGACGAACCTTAATTTAAAGCGCTCTATTGATGGCTTAATTGCTAATGGTGTTAAATTCACACCCGAAGTTAATTTAGGCTTATATAATCGCTTTATCGAAGAACGCTCTCCAGAAATCATTGAAAATGTGCAAATTGAAACGCATATTTTGATCAATAGTTTGCTGAGTAAGATAGAGCAGCTTAATGAAGGTACAGAAAAATTCTCAAGTAATCTCAATCAGTACGGTGAAAAACTGCAAACCAACCCTAATGTCGATGATCTTAATCTTATTGTGATGAGTATAGCGGCTGAAGTTGAACAAGTCATTGCCAAAAACCGGCAAATGTCGGCGAGTCTAGAGTCGTTGTCGACAGAGATCCTTCATCTTAAAGATGAAATGGACAACTTAAGTAAAGTCGCCATGATGGATGAACTCACCTCATTAAAAAATCGCCGTTCATATGAGCTGTTTGCTGCAGAGCAGGTGACTAAGTTTGTTGATACTCAAACCGTATGCAGTCTGTTAATGATTGATATAGATGATTTTAAGCAATTTAATGACACCTTTGGTCATTTAATTGGCGATAAAGTGTTGGCCTATGTCGCTTTAGCAATGAAGAATACGGTTAAAGGTGACGATTTAGTCGCTCGGTATGGCGGTGAAGAGTTTGTCGTGATGTTACCTAATGCCAAACTTAATGATGCTGTGAAAGTCGCCGAAAAAATCCGCGAGCGAATTTCATTAAAGCAGCTTTCTATCGGTAAAGAGAAAAAACAAAATCTGGGCCATATTACCGTTTCTATTGGTGTGGCAACCATTAACACTGGCGATGATGTTGATACTTTATTATCGCGAGCAGATGAACAACTCTACAAGGCTAAAGCAGCAGGCAAAAATTGCGTTAAGTTCGGTTAATGCCAAACCGCTTTATTCTCGAATATATTTATTCCCTGATTTATGGCTATACGCTTTTAGCCTAGTACTCAAATGATAATGAATTATTTTAGGTTTGTGTTTCGCTGCCGTTAATCATTACCTTTTGATCATCATAATGTTATTTATCTTCAGCCTTAGTGCGTAAATCCATGTGCATTTTTATCAGATGTTCTTCCATATCAAACGACACAGTAAAACCAAGTGATTTAGCCAAGTTGGCCATGTTACGGTTTTCAAACATGGTGAAGCCCATTAAGAAAGGCGTGTTATTGGTTTTGTAATAGGCAATCAGTTTTTCGAGTAATAACTTCCCTAAACCTATCCCTTGATAGTTACTGCGCACAGCCATTGCAAACTCAGCTTCGGTATTATCTGGGTCTATAGAGGCTCTGACGGCGCCTAAGGTGAGCTCTTCACCGTCTGCAGTCATTGTGGTTGCAATAAACGCCATTTCTCGCGAATAATCAATTTGAGTTAATACCGCCATCTCTTCGTGGGTCATGCGCGATCGCACCCCAAAATAGCGTTTATATCTGTCTTCATCACTTAATGAATTATCAAACTCTAAATGCCTGGGTTCATCTTCTGGCAAAATAGGTCGCAACATTACGTGTAGACCATTTTTTAAGGTGGTGGTTTGTTCTAATTCCTTAGGGTAGGGCAAAATAGCTAATCTGTTAAGATTATCTTGTGGGGTGTCATGCAGACGGATATTGACGTCTAATAAGGTGATTCTTTCGCCCGCAGCCAGCACGGGGTTTATATCGATTTCGGCGATTTCTGGACAATCTATAATCAAGTGTGAAATTTGAGTCAGCATCACACACAAGGCATTCATGTCTAGCCCTAGGGGTAAATGACGATCACGCAATTTATGCGTTTTAAGTGCTTGAATGACCATATAGCGTGCCAACGCCATATTTAATGGTGGCAGTGCCACAGCAGCATCGCGAGTGGGATCCCATTCAGAACCACCTTCACCTAAACAGATCGCAGGGCCAAATACTGGGTCATTAATCACCGATACTCTAATTTCTTGTGCGCCTGCCGTTAAGGCCATTTTTTGAATGATTAATCCGTCTATTTTGGCTGTAGGATTAATTTGATGAACCCGTTCAATAATAGAGTGGGCTGCATGGCTAACTTCTTCGTCTGAGGTTAAATTTAATACCACGCCATGTACATCTGATTTGTAAAGTATGTCGGGTGATTGCACTTTCAGCGCAACCGGATAACCTGCTTGATTCGCGACATTAACCGCTTCATCAACATCTTTTACAAACCAAGTTTCAATTGTGTTTAACCCGTAAGCCCTTAAAATATCAACTGCTTGATGAGTTTCCAGTACCGTTTGACCGTTTTCTAAGCTGTGTTGCAATAATGCCCGTGCTGCCTTGCTGTCAGTGGGAATGTTATCAGGTATTGATTGTGGTACTTCTTGGAGTAGCTTTTGGTTACGTCGAAACTCAACCATGTGCATAAAGGCTCTTACAGCACCTTCTGGAGTTCGATAGGTAGGAAGACCCGCCTTGGTAAAGCGTTTACGACCGAGGTAGGCTGAATCTTCACCGCTCCAATTGGTGAGCATATTAATTCGATGTCGGTTGGGATGTTGGTTAACCGTATCAATAATACTATTGGCAATTTCGACACTTTCACCCAATATAGACGGTGAATGCAGCACTAAAATAGTGTCAGTGTCGTTACTGCTCATAAGTACTTTTAATGTATCAGCGTAGCGTTGACTGTCGGCATCACCAATCATGTCAATAGGATTTTGTTTCGACCAGGTACTGGGTAAAATAGCGTTAAGTTGTGTGACTGTTTTTTCGGATAATTGAGCTAGTTTACCGCCTTTGATAATTAACTCATCCGCAGCCAGTACCGCAGGACCGCCGCCATTGCTCATTATCACTAAACGTTCCCCCTTAAGCGGGGTAGAATGCGCCAGACTTTCAACTGCAGCAAATAATTCAATGAGATCATTTACCCTAAGCATACCTGCACGTCTAAAAGCGGCTTCATAAACGGCATCATTGCCACCAATTCCACCAGTATGCAGCATTGCCGCTTGAATGCCTTCTCGGCTGCGGCCTGATTTGATCACAAAGATAGGTTTGTTTCTTGAGGCCGCGCGGGCGGCAGACAAAAAATGGCGCTTTTCATTAATAGAATCAATGTACAACATAATAGCGCTGGTTTTACTGTCACGGCCTAAGTAATCGAGTAATTCATCAAAATCGATATCGGTGGCATCGCCTAGTGAAATAAACGATGAAAAGCCAATTCCCTTGTTGTTCGCCCAATCAAGAACCGTGGTACAAATTGCAGCAGATTGCGATACAAAAGCAATTTTACCTATGTTAGCTCCTGCATGCGCTAAGCTGGCATTCAATCCCATTGGCGGTAATATCATCCCTAGGCTGTTAGGGCCTAACAAACGCATGCCGTAGCGTTTAGCATATTGCTTGGTAATTTCGAGTAAATTGTTACCTTGCTCGTCGGTTTGCGATGCCATCCCAGAGGCCATAATAATCGCCACTTTGCAGCCAAATTGAGCTAAGCGTTCGACAATACTGGGAACCTTTAGCGCATTGGTGCATATAATGGCTAAATCAGGTTTGATGGGTAAGGCTTCAATGTTCGGGTAAGCTAAGACTCCCATGACTGCGGTATATTTAGGTGTTACCGGCATAATAGGACCCGAAAAACCACCCGAAAGTAGGTTCTTCATCACCGCTTTTCCTGCACGTTTATTGCCGTTAGATGCGCCGATAACCGCCACTGACGTGGGCTTAAATAGCGCATTAATGCTGCGTTGACTCATAGAATTTGACCTTAGCTGGCTGGCAATAAACACTGTGATTATGCTTAGATTAGCATAAACTTTTATCAAATAACGATAAACAATCTATTTTACTTGATGAGATATTTTATGAATAAAACCAATTACTCAGAAAGTTTTTTACAATTAATTGTCACATCTTAAAATTGTATACTGCCTACACTTTAGACTAAAAATCAATGTTGAATGAATAATAGACAAGGCTCAGTAATGCAACAAAGTAAAAGGGCCATTAAGGCCCTTTTTTATGGTTGATACTCATCATTGCAAGTCGAAGTTGTCCGTGACTAGTGTTGCTCGGTAACTGTTGTTGCAGACGAGGATTTAGGTGCATAAATATTGATAAGCTTGCGCATCATGTCTTTACCGTCTTCAATTGCAATGTATAAGCAAGGGATGAGACACAAGGTCACCACAGTTGCGAACAGTACCCCAAAGGCCAATGATACCGCCATTGGGATCACCATTTGAGCTTGCATACTGGTCTCGGCCATAATCGGTACTAAACCAATGAATGTAGTCAATGAGGTTAGCATGATGGCTCTAAAGCGGCGGCAACCTGCATTTAAGACAGCTTCTTTTATTGGTACGCCTGATTTTCGCGAAGTATTGACATAATCGACCATCACTAACGAATCATTCACAACCACACCCGCAGCAGCGATAATACCAAACATAGATAGCACACTTAAATCGATACCCAGGATAATGTGTCCCATTACCGATCCAATGACACCAAACGGGATCACAGACATGATCATAATCGGTTGAATGTATGAGCGTAGTGGAATTGCCAATAAGCTATAAATCAGCAATAACGATAAAATAAAGTCACGCATTTGGGTATCTGCGCTGTCTAATTGCTCTTGAATACTACCTGATACTTCACTGTGTACCCGCGGATACTTAATTAGCAACTCTGGCATAAAGTTATCACGGATATCTTTAGCCAATTTAAAGGGTTCAGTTTGATCGGCATCGACACTGGCCCATACGTTAATCGTACGGTTTCCATTTTCACGGCGGATGCTGTTAACCCCTTGAACCACTTTAATGTCTGCCACTTCGGATAAAGGTAACTCTGTCCCTTGTGGAGTGTTAATCATCACATCTTGTACCAGTGCAATAGAATTGCGCTGTTCTTCTGGATAGCGAAGCATTACTTTAATTTCTTCACCATTTCGAATAATTCGCTGTGCCTCTAAACCGTAAAAACTGTTACCCACTTGCGAGGCAATATTGGCCAGTGTTAGGCCTAATGCATTGGCTAACGGTTTTAATTGGAATTGCACTTCTTTAACACTTGATTGGCGACTATCATTAACGTCACTGACACCCTTGAGTGAATTAAGCTTTTGTTTAAGCTCTAGTGATGCAGCAACTAATTGGCTCTCATCTTTTCCCTCAAGTCTAAAGCTAATGTCGCCGTCTTCACGACCGCCACCCATTAAACTGTCCTGAATGCTAAATGATTTTACCCCAGGAATTTGCGGCATCGCCTTACGCCATAAATCAGCTAGAGCAAATGTATCCATTGGTCTGAGTGACGGATCGACTAGTTTAGTCATTACTTCTGCAGTCGTTTGATCTTTAAGATCAACCTGCATATCAGAAATCATTTTTTGGCCGTATTGTCGCTCTATTTTTTTATCGACATCGTATAGGGTTTGCTCAATTGCCAATGCCGCCGCAAGTGTCGACTTCTCTGAGGCATCTACGTTCATTTCAACTGTGACTCTAGGGAAGTCATGAGGAATTTTTGGTTGACCAATAAAGCGCACCAAACCACCCATATACAGACCAACACAGATCAGGATCAAGCTGATGAACAACATGATCACGGCATAGCGATACTGAACCGCTAATTCAAGCGAAGGGCGATACATAGAAGTAATGAATATATTCAAGCCACGATCAATTTTGCCTTGAATAAAATTGACCCCGTTACGCAACCAATCTAATGGATTTTTTGAACCGGGTTTAACGATTTTAGGTTTTTTCATGTGCGCCAAATGCGCGGGTAAAATCAGCTTTGATTCTATTAATGAAAACAACAAACATAAAATAACGATATAACCAATAGCCTGACCAAATGCTGATGACGGGCCATCGTCCATAGTGATGGGGAGGAAAGCTGCAATAGTCGTCAGTACCCCAAAGGTTGCTGGCATGGCGACTTTTTTGACCCCACGGATAACACTGTCGATGCTTTGGCCGTGTTCTTCAGATTCGCTGTGGGCACTTTCGCCCATCACAATCGCATCGTCGACCACGATCCCCAGCACCAAGATAAACGCAAACAAGCTAATAACGTTGATGGTGACATCAATAAATGCCATTGGCATAAACAGAAGGGTACCTAAGAAGCATACTGGTAGTCCCATCATTACCCAAAATGCTAATCGGACCCTTAAGAATAGCGCTAGCATAATAAATACCAGTACGGCACCACTTTTCATACTGTCGAGCATCAGCTGTAAACGCCCATCTAAGTAGTAAGTCATGTCAACCCAAGGCTCAAGCTTAACTCCTTGGGGTAATATTTTTTGCTGTTTTTCGACAAAATTATTAATAGTTTTCGCTACATCGGTAATGCTCTGATTTTTAGCCGCACCAATAAAGAAGGTAACCGAATTCTTGCCATTAAATTTTGAGTATTGAATACCTTCTTGAAAGCCATCATTGACGGTGGCGATATCACCCAATAAGATCTTAGTGCCATCATCTAATGTTAATAATGGTAGCTGTTCAAACTCATAACCTACATAGGCTTGGTTCTGGACTCGTAAATTAATGTAACCATTTTCTGCTTTAATTTGTCCTGCAGACATATTTCGTGAATAACCACGCACTGCACTAGCAACATCGTCAAAGGTTAAACCATATTCGCGTAAGCGATCTTTGCTGACTTCAATACCGATTTCATATCCAAGACCACTATAGTATTCGCTAATATTGACACCAGGCAGTTGCATTATCTCATCGTTAATTCGCTCGCCTAAATCTTTGAGCTGTATTTGGTCTAAATCGCCATACAGACTTAAATACATCACCTCTTGTCTGAATTTAATTCGTTCAACTTTAGGTGGTTCCATACCGCCTGGAAAGGTTGAAATAGAGCCAATTTCGGCTTTAACTTCTTCAAGTACTACTTGAGGATCATATGATTCCTCAACTTGAAAATACCCTTGAGCCATATTACGGTTTGAATAGGTAATGACCCGTTTTAATCCTTGAACACTCTCTAAAGCTTGTTCAATTTTAATGGTAATGCCTTCTTCCACTTCTTGTGGAGCAGTGCCTGGGTAGACTGCACTGAATTGGATCCAGTTAATTTCAACAGCAGGGAAGAATTGCTTGCGGATAGTATTAGCAGTCAACAGACCGCCGAGTAAAATAATGATCATCAGCAAGTTTGCCGCGACACTATTACGGGCAAACCAAGCGATGATTCCTTTATTCGTATCGTCCATGATGTTTATTTACCTTCCATAGCGATTTCAGTTTTATCGGTTTCTATCGGCTCGTCCTGAAGGATTTTATCTACCGGCAACGCCAGCTTCATGCCTTCTAATGGGTAATCAAGCGCTGATGTGATGACTTCCATTCCAGGATCCAGACCTTCAGAAATAACCACATTGGCGCCTTCTTGGCGAATAATCTTTACGGGTTTATAGCGTAAGGTGTTGTCGCTATCCATTATTGCGACTAAGCCATTTACAATTAAATGACGTGGAATAACGGCGACATTGCCAGCGTTACTACCTTGTATGTTTGCAGTAACATAGGTGCCGAAACGTAATTCATTTTTATCAGTTTTCAGTCCATATGGGTCTTCGATTTCAGCAACCAGATAGGTCATGCGACTTTTACTGTCAACAACTCCTTCACTGCGAACGATTTTCCCTTGCCACTGTTGTTTACTACCGGCGAAGTTACCCATTAATGTCACTTCAGAATGAGTACCTTTTTGATCCAAATATTGCATTTCTTTATCGGCGAGAGGTAAGCGAATTTCAGCCGTATCGGTATTATAAATGTGTCCGATTTTACTTCCTGTGGTGACATATGCACCTAAACCAATTTCACGGCTAGAAATAAGTGCATCATAAGGGGCGCGGATCACAGTCCGTTCTAGATCTCGATGTGATCGGAGTAAATCGGCTTCTGCACTTTTTAGCTTAGCTAATTCTTGAGCGAGTTGTGGTTTACGCAAACTGAGAGCGGTAGGCTTACTATTGGTAATTTCTGCCCATTCACGTAAGGCAACTTCACCATTAGCGCGTTCTTGAACCATGTTAGCTTTTGCTGATGCCACATTAGCCTGAGAATCTAATAAGCCAGCTTCGTAATCACTAGGATCAATCTTAGCTAAAATATCGCCTTTTTTAACAAAGCCACCTTTGACGAATTTATCCGCTAGGTAAATGATTTCACCACTGACTTGTGCAACCAATTCGGTATCGTACTTGGCTGCGACGACACCATATGAACTGACCGAAAAGGTCATGGGTTTGTACTCGATGGCTTCCACTGATACCAGAGGAGTAGTATCAACGACAGGCTTTTCCTCTGGGGGCTTTTTTAACGCAGAAATCCCAACTAAACCAGCTATTCCAATTGCTAATACTATTATCGGTAGTATGATTTGTTTTTTAGTTGCCACGATCTTTCCTTATAAAATAATGCGTTATTTTTGCAGTAGGCCAAGTCAATACTGCCAATAGTCTTTTTTGTCATTTATATGTTAATCGAAATGTTTAATCTTTGGTGTTTCATTGTGTAAACTTGTGTGTCAACCCAAGGAGAAAACAATGCAAGTCGCCAATACATCTAGATTACAATTATCATTAATAACCCTTGATGACAGTGCATTATTATTTGAACTCGACCAGGACGAGCGAGTCATGCATTTTCTCAATGGTGGAATTAAAACCACACAGCAGCAGATTGATACGGTGATGATGCCAAGATTAGCTCAATATTTACATCCTGCTAAAGGTTGGGGGTTATGGAAAGTCCATGCGCTTAATTGTGCTGAAAATGAGCAACACGGCTTAAGCGGTGAGTATTTAGGCTGGGTATTAGTCAGACCGATGCACTTTTTTACCCAAGCACAGCCACATAACTTGGAATTAGGTTGGCGGTTTAAACATATCAGTTGGGGTAAAGGCTATGCTACCGAAGCAGCGAAAGCGGTAATGGAGGCTGTGAGTGCCTCAGCTGAAGTAACCCATGTCAGTGCTATTGCAGTAGAAGACAATCTAGCTTCAATTGCAATAATGAAAAAACTCGGTATGACTTTTCAGCATAAGAGTATTCACCGCGATCCATTAGGTGATACCGAAGCGGTGTTCTACCAAAAAATGGTGTAATACTCATTTGATTCATTTTGATAACAGCTATAAAAAAGAGCAGCCTGAGCTGCTCTTTTTGATTAAATGCAATCAATTACTTTTTCGCGTCTAGGTAACGCTCAGCATCAAGTGCAGCCATACAACCCGTTCCGGCAGAAGTGATGGCTTGACGATAATGTTGATCCATTACGTCACCACACGCATAAACACCTTCGATGCTAGTTTGTGTTGCATTGCCTTGTAAGCCACTGTTAACTTTTAAGTAACCGTGATTCATTTCTAGCTGATCAGCAAAAATGCCAGTATTTGGGCTGTGGCCGATCGCAACAAATACACCAGCGACTTCTAGGTCGGTAACTGAACCATCTTTAGTGCTCTTTTTCTTAAGACCTGTCACACCCATGTCATTACCCGTCACTTCTTCAAGTGTTTGGTCTAGGTGTAAAATGATATTACCGTTAGCGACTTTATCCATTAAGCGGTTAATCAAAATCTTTTCTGAACGGAAACTATCACGACGGTGAATTAAGTGAACTTCAGACGCGATGTTGCTTAAATAAAGGGCTTCTTCAACAGCAGTGTTACCGCCACCGATAACCGCAACTTTTTGGTTACGGTAGAAGAAACCATCACATGTTGCGCAGGCAGAAACACCACGGCCCATGAACGCTTCTTCAGACGGAAGGCCTAAATATTTAGCCGATGCACCTGTCGCAATAATTAGTGCATCACAAGTAAACTCGCCGTTGTCACCTTTTAAGCGGAAAGGGCGCTCAGTTAGGGTCACTTCATTGATATGATCGAAAATAATTTCAGTATCAAACTTTTCAGCGTGCTTTTGCATGCGTTCCATTAATGCTGGACCAGTTAAGTCTTCCGCATCGCCTGGCCAGTTTTCTACTTCAGTAGTGGTCGTTAATTGGCCACCTTGTTGCATACCTGTGATCATCACAGGATTTAAATTTGCACGTGCAGCATAAACTGCAGCGGTATAGCCGGCAGGGCCAGAACCTAAAATTAGTAGGTTAACGTGACGAGCTTCACTCATGATTTTGATCTCCGATAACATGCCTTAAGCAATTTGCATGGG
>NZ_JACJER010000350.1:0-326 GCF_014164185.1 Shewanella sp. SG44-6
ATATAAATCGATAGCTTTTAAAAATAGCTGCTCTTTATTACCAAATGCGGCATACAAGCTAGGCTTCTTGATCCCCATCGCCTCGGTGAGCTCGTTTAAAGAAGTTCCTTCATATCCATGACGCCAGAAAATATTAAGCGCTTGCTCTAATGCCAAGTCGATATCGAACCCACGAGGGCGACCAACACAAGCTGCTTTGGTTATTGTCATAAATAGTACCTCTTATATTAACGGAGCTTTATTTATCAAAAACTTAACTAACTTTTATGACAAACAACCCGCATACTTTAGCATAATATTAAGCCACATCAGGGTTAATATTATGC
>NZ_JACJER010000351.1:0-318 GCF_014164185.1 Shewanella sp. SG44-6
TAACGAGCCTGTAGAATTACTCGTTTTTAAATTTATTTTGATTAATGAATAAACAATATCTGAGTTTATATTTTGATTCAATTATTTAGTGGTACTTAGATTATTATTTAGCATGCAGTTTTGTTGGTTTTTTAGTGCGCTTTAGGGGGTATTGAGGCCGGTTTGTAGCGTTTTTCGAGGTAAAAAGGGCTTCCCCCTTCTTAGTGCATCGCTTGTTGCAACTTTTCTATGTTATGAACAAGACAGTACAGTTGCCACTGGGCATTCACTTTGGCTTGGCCACGTAAGGTCAATTTATTCATCCCTTTGTTGACCGTA
>NZ_JACJER010000352.1:0-309 GCF_014164185.1 Shewanella sp. SG44-6
TCTTGTGAATAAGACCTTTAGTCGCCATACGGTCAACAATTGGTTGTGCAGTAGCGAATGCTTCTGTAGCCGCTTTATGGTCACCACTTTTGATAGCAGCGATGACTTTTTTAACGTATGTACGTAACATAGAGCGACGGCTAGCGTTATGCTGGCGACGCTTTTCAGACTGAAGCGCGCGCTTCTTTGCAGACTTGCTATTAGCCAAGGTGCAACTCCTAAAAACTGGATTTGATACTTTTAAGGCCGAGGAATATGCCTGCTTTTTGTCGCCTTGTCAACGACTACAGCTGAATAATCATCATAAAG
>NZ_JACJER010000353.1:0-308 GCF_014164185.1 Shewanella sp. SG44-6
TAGCTATATATTACAAGTAATTCAATAGTGACTAATTGAGAATAATCACTGACACGTTTTTGTCTGATAATTTGAAATACAAAAATGTAATGGATACCAAAAAGCAAGACCTGGCCATGAGGGATTTCAAAAATCGTTACGTGAATCAGACTTGCCTAGAGTGATTCACTAAGCTAAAAAAATAATGATACAGGCACACCAAAGCGCTGACTTAGTGCTTCTATGTGGTGTCGATTTAGCTTTTTTCCTCCTACGGTATTGAGTAACTTACTTACATTACTTTTTGAACCTAATTCAGGAAGATCTGC
>NZ_JACJER010000354.1:0-299 GCF_014164185.1 Shewanella sp. SG44-6
CTTCAGAAAATCATCCGTGAAAAAATATCTCTACTGTGTTGAGTCGCAAACGTCACATTTACAAAATAGTTATCAACGCATTAATGACATCGCTAATGATCACAAGCTTGGGCATTAATTCAATATCTTTCTACTCTAGGCATTTTTGTCAGTTGGCGTATATATAGGGTGCTTGTTTAGCGACAAGGAGTTAAATTAGTATTAAGCTCAATCAATGATATTTTACATAAAGTTACATTGTTGTTAAATTAGCTAATTATATGCTTTTATTATGTCAGACACGGATGCATCTTATGGAA
>NZ_JACJER010000355.1:0-296 GCF_014164185.1 Shewanella sp. SG44-6
TTCACATGTCTCTCAATAGGCACTTTGGCTATTTGGAATAGATTGAATTGGCAATCCATATCCTTGACCTTCTGCCAACCGTGAAATTGCCATTGGCCTTTTCGGTTGATGAAGTATTTAAGGGCAACCCAAGTCTTAGACTTTGTTGGGTGACGCCTTACTGCCCAGTGCCATAACGAATAGAATAGTTTGTGCCCAACATACCCGAATACTTGTTTAGCAACACAATGACGATAATAATTCGCCCACCCCCTTAGTTTCGGATTTATCAGTTTGATAAGGTCGTTAACAGGGAT
>NZ_JACJER010000356.1:0-292 GCF_014164185.1 Shewanella sp. SG44-6
GAACCCCTGTTACCGCCGTGAAAGGGCGGTGTCCTAGGCCTCTAGACGAATGGGACACAGTTGATACGTTATACTCTGCATCGAGTGAATACTCATTGGTGTCTGTAGGCTAAACACCAGTGCTATATAGATCATCAAACACTTTTTCTAAAAAACAGTTTCGAATTATGTTCAACCATCTTAAATATGGTATCCCATAGGGGATTCGAACCCCTGTTACCGCCGTGAAAGGGCGGTGTCCTAGGCCTCTAGACGAATGGGACACAGTTGATACGTTATACTCTGCATCGAG
>NZ_JACJER010000357.1:0-290 GCF_014164185.1 Shewanella sp. SG44-6
TCAGGCGTTTCATTGACATCAAGCTCAGTGAGGGTGACGTTAATGTTGGTGGTGTTGACGCCATCTGAGGCGCCGACGACTAAATTGTGCACGTTCGCCAGGGCTTCAAAGTCATTGGCGACGGCAGCCACGCCCGCTGGGGTCAAGCTGATGACACCGGTCACAGGGTCAATCTCAAACCAAGCGTCGTCATTGCCGCTGACGATACTGTAGGTCACTGGCGTGCCTTCCGGATCGATGGCAGACACAGTGCCAATCACAGTGCTGTCGCTGCTGTTTTCAAAATACGT
>NZ_JACJER010000358.1:0-290 GCF_014164185.1 Shewanella sp. SG44-6
CATCAGCTTCGGCACTATTGCTAAGCCAAGTATTAATGAGCACCGAAAATAACTCTGCCAATAGTAAAGCATGCGTGTGTAATAGCGGCACCAACTACAATACTAGCTTGCCAAGTAGTCATCCTACCAACCGATGTGCAGAACAATCAAACGATGTGAGCTGGGGGAATTGGGTTACAGGAAACAGTCGCTCAAGCCAATTTCATTTCATTGATTTACTTGAACTGATCCACGGCCACAAAGATAAGCCATTAAATGATATGCCAACATCTGGCAGCCCAACTCAGATA
>NZ_JACJER010000359.1:0-287 GCF_014164185.1 Shewanella sp. SG44-6
CCAGTGACCTACAGCATCGTCAGCGGCAATGACGACGCTTGGTTTGAGATTGACCCCACCACCGGTGTCATCAGCTTGACCCCAGCGGGCGTGGCCGCCGTCGCCAATGACTTTGAAGCCCTGGCGAACGTGCACAATTTAGTCGTCGGCGCCTCAGATGGCGTCAACACCACCAACATTAACGTCACCCTCACTGAGCTTGATGTCAATGAAACGCCTGAGTTCACCCCACCCGTGGGCGAAACCAGCTACAACTTTACGTATTTTGAAAACAGCAGCGACAGCAC
>NZ_JACJER010000035.1:0-38712 GCF_014164185.1 Shewanella sp. SG44-6
GCTTAATTATGTTGCTGGTGGGCGTAGGCTTATATTGGCAAAGCGATATAGGTCAGCAAGTCAGTGGTATGTTGGTGATTGCATTGCTCATTGGCGTAGGAACATTAATTATGTCTCCGCTGCCTGTTGCGCTAGTGATAGAATGGGCTAAGAAGCAACCTCCCCATTCAGATCCAAAGGAATAATCATTGTCATTTATTATCCGTAAGGCGTTATTCACCGATGTTACTGCCATTGTGCAGTTAGAGCGTGCTCATGTAGATGATGAGTTGTCTGGTTCAGATAACCAATTACATGCTCATTCATTCACCAAAAGTGAGGTGGGTCAGCTAATTAATCAACATTGGTTTATGGTGGCAGAAGTGCAAGGGCAAATTATTGGTTATGTGATGGCCGCAAGATGGTCATTTTTTTCCGCGCAACCATTGTATCGCCATATTATTCAAAAGATTAAGTTCGCTGAGTTGGCTGGGCAAGCTTTATCGACGACCAATTCGTGTCAATATGGGCCGGTTTGGATCCAAGAGTCAAAACGTGGCCAAGGCGTGTTTGCGGCGTTAGTGAGTGAGTTAAAAAAACAAGTAAACACTAGCTTTCCATTTATGGTGACCTATGTTGCTGCAGACAATGCTCGCTCTTTAGCGGCACATCAACAAAAAGCTGCGATGACACAGATTGATCAATTTCGTTTTGAACAACGTGATTATTGTTTATTGGCCACCTCTACAGCCGATGTCATCAGCTAACTATGTCTTGGTGCGTGAATAAAGTGGTTATTAATTAGGAATATAATGAGTACTGACTTTGAAACCCTTTTTTCACCTTACCTTGGTTTAAGATTATCAGCATTTGACAACATGAAGCTGATTGCCGCGGTATTGGCTGAGGCAAATGAATCATATGATTGCATTGAAGCAAGTGTGCACAGTAAGGATAATCTACAAGTGCAGCAATCAGGATATTTTGTGCGCTGGCATGATAGATGGGTATTTTGTGGTTTAACCAATGACTATCATGCTGCAATAGCCTTATTTACTCAAATTGAGCAGATCAATATGGCATCAATTAGTGTCAAAGATGTGCCAATAATGAGTATGCAGCAAGTGTCATTTATGTGCATTGAAAGTGCGCACTTCGATCATTGTTAACCTATTTATTATACTATCTACATTTATGTTTACGCATTAGGATGATTTCGCTAAATCATTGATGTGCATTATTGCTCAGGGTTATTTAACTGCATCAGTACCAGTGGTCGTTCTTCAGAGTGGTAACGATAGTATAATTGGGTGATTTCTGCTGGTAACTGCGATATTTGCAGCGGTTCTATCGCCACAAAGTGCTGCTGTTGATATAAGCCTATTAACCATGGGTGAGCAAATAAGAAGCAATGTTTAGTCTTTAATCTAGGTGCAATAAACTGTAATAAGTGGCTTGCATGGTGTTGGCCACGATAGTCGGGGTGAACTAACAATCCATTTACCAGTTGATAGTGGCCTATCGGTTTGACTCTTATAGCGGCAATAATATTTCGCGGTCTGAATGTCGCCCTATTAACGTCATCACTTCTGTCTTGATTATCAGTAGCGTTTGAGTTTAGGTGATTAATAACTGCTATCGCTTCTTTTTGAGCTAATCGCGCATAAGGCATATGCTGACGATAGAATAATTTAATGGCTGACCATTCTTTTATTGCACAGAGCTTAATCGCTGAGAGTTTGCTTTCAGCAAGTTCAATCGCGTTGCCTTCTACAGCGGTAGGATGACTCGCAATCGACTTATTCGCAATTAAATCAGCTTCAATGGGTTCCGCCCCTACGGATGGCGGTGCAACAGCTTGCTTTGCTATTATATTTTTTTCTAGCCAAGTGGCTTGATACATAATGAGACCCAGTGTCGAGATTAAATCATTAGCTTATTACATCGGCTAGTGCAAATTGGATAGCGCCAATAACATAAAACCGCCAAATGGCGGTTTTATGTTTGATATCGTTTTAGCTTAGCCAACAAGCGTTAAGGCTATATCGATACCTAGCTTATTATAGTCCGGCATCAGCACGGAGAATCTCAGCTTTATCTGTCGCTTCCCAAGGGAATATATCGCGACCAAAATGGCCATAAGCTGCAGTTTGTTGATAGATAGGACGCGCCAAATCTAGCATTGCGGTTAAACCATAAGGACGCAGCTCAAAGTGCTGACGGATCAATTTGATCAATACTTCTTCAGACACTTTGCCAGTACCGAATGTTTCGATACTGATAGATGTTGGCTCTGCAACACCAATAGCATAAGACACTTGTAGCTCACAGCGATCAGCAAGACCTGCAGCAACAATATTTTTAGCCACATAACGTGCAGCATAAGCTGCGCTACGGTCTACTTTCGATGGGTCTTTACCAGAGAATGCACCGCCACCATGGCGCGCCATTCCGCCGTAAGTATCAACGATAATCTTACGTCCAGTTAAACCACAATCACCAACAGGTCCGCCAATAACAAAGCGACCAGTAGGGTTAATAAAGTATTTAGTGTCTTTGTTTAACCATTGTGCAGGTAATACAGGCTTGATGATGGTTTCCATTACGGCTTCAATCAAATCTGCTTGTGTTACGTCTTCACGATGTTGAGTTGACAATACAATCGCATCGATACCGATGATTTTGCCATCGTCATATGCAAAGGTTACTTGGCTTTTTGCATCTGGACGCAACCAAGGTAAAGTGCCGTCTTTACGCACTTCTGACTGACGCTTAACTAGCTTATGAGCGTAAGTGATGGGTGCAGGCATTAATACGTCGGTTTCATTGCTGGCATAGCCAAACATTAAGCCCTGATCGCCAGCGCCTTGTTCAGCAGGATCTGAGCGGTCAACGCCTTGATTGATGTCTGGTGACTGTTTGCCAATGGCATTAAGTACCGCACATGAATCAGCATCAAAACCCATATCTGAATTGGTGTAACCGATTTCGCGGACGGTTTTACGGGTAATTTCTTCAATGTCTACCCAAGCAGAAGTGGTGACTTCACCGCCCACTAATACCATACCGGTTTTAACATACGTTTCGCACGCAACACGAGCCTTTGGATCTTGCTCAAGTATTGCGTCTAATACCGCATCAGAAATCTGATCGGCGATTTTATCTGGATGACCTTCTGAGACCGACTCAGAGGTAAACAAGTGCTTTGCCATAATAGGAAAATCTCGTTGGTTGCATTTGAATATACGTCTAGACGTCTATTTTAGTCGAAATCTAATTTGATAACACCCCTTAATACGAATTTAAGCAGATAATTGTGCAGTAGTGCATGAATATTTTTTACTCTCTATGAGTGTGTTTAGCTAATGGGTTAATTAAACTGCTGATTAAATTAAGTTTTAATCATTTTTGTTGGTCTGCTTTAAACACTTTAGTGCCATTAATTGAACAATATTGAGGATGATTATGAGGTGTTAAGTGTTGAGACAAGTTGACGTTTTACTTACCCAGCGCTGTTTTCTAAGCTGACTGTCAATAAATAATTACTCAGTATGTAGATGTTCATTACGGGGCTTTTTGCATGTTATCTACCCAATAAACATCAGCGGCAAGACGACCTTAATAGGTAAAAGTGAGCTTATTACTGACTAAAAATGTAATGAGAGAAATTTTAATTTGCGTCACATCGCCTTGTAGGGGAAAATATGGCTTCACAATTGCCCGCTAGACCTTACAAACAAGCAGGAGAGAGCATGTCATCTCGTAAAGTACTCGCTAACGCTATTCGCGCCTTAAGTATGGATGCGGTTCAAAAAGCCAATTCTGGTCATCCAGGTGCCCCAATGGGTATGGCTGATATCGCCGAAGTGCTATGGAATGATTTTCTAAAGCACAATCCAACTAATCCTAACTGGGTCGATCGCGATCGTTTTGTTCTGTCAAACGGTCATGGCTCTATGCTTATCTACTCTTTATTGCATTTATCAGGCTATGAGTTGCCGATTGAAGAGTTAAAGCAATTCCGTCAATTACATTCAAAAACACCTGGTCATCCTGAGTATGGTTATACTCCAGGTGTTGAAACCACCACCGGTCCTTTAGGCGCAGGTTTGAGCAATGCTGTTGGTATGGCGATTGCCGAAAAAACCTTAGCGGCTCAGTTTAACCGTCCTGGTCACGATATTGTTGATCATTTTACCTACTGTTTCTTAGGTGATGGCTGTTTAATGGAAGGTATTTCTCACGAAGCCAGTTCATTAGCCGGCACATTAGGCCTAGGTAAGTTAGTGGCATTTTGGGATGACAACGGTATTTCTATCGATGGTCATGTTGAAGGTTGGTTCACTGATGATACGCCTAAGCGCTTTGAAGCCTATGGCTGGCATGTTATTGCTGATGTTGATGGTCATAATCCTGATGCCATCCGTGCAGCAATTGAACAAGCTAAATCTGTCACCGATAAGCCATCGATGATTTGCTGTAAAACCATTATTGGTTTTGGTTCTCCGAACAAATCGGGCAGCCATGATTGTCATGGTGCACCATTAGGTGATGCTGAAATTGCAGCCGCTCGTGAGTTCTTAAACTGGCCACACGCTCCTTTTGAAATCCCATCTGATGTTTATGCTGGTTGGGATGCCAAACACAAAGGTGAGGCAAATGAGTCATTATGGAATGACAAGTTTGCTGCATATCAAGCTGCGTTCCCAGAACTTGCTGCAGAATATGATCGCCGTGTTTTAAAGGGTGATTTACCTGCTGATTTTGAAGCAAAAGCACAAGCCTTTATCCAAGAAAGCCAAGATAAAGCCGAAGGTATTGCGAGCCGTAAAGCGTCTCAAAATGCGATTGGTTTCTTTGGTGCTATGTTGCCAGAATTACTTGGCGGTAGCGCAGACTTAGCCGGTTCTAACTTAACGCTTTGGTCTGGCTCAAAAGGTATTCAAGACGATCCTGCCGGTAACTACATCTATTACGGTGTACGTGAATTCGGTATGAGCGGTATTATGAACGGTGCGTCGTTGCATGGTGGTTTTATTAACTATGGCGCTACCTTCATGATGTTTATGGAATACGCGCGTAACGCAGTACGTATGTCAGCATTAATGGGTATTCAAAACATTTTCGTTTATACCCATGACTCTATTGGTCAAGGCGAAGATGGTCCAACGCATCAGCCGATTGAGCAATTAGCTAACTTACGTTTAACGCCAAATATGGCAGTATGGCGTCCATGTGATGCAGCAGAAACGGCTGTTTCATGGAAGGCGGCAATTGAGCGCCGTGATGCACCAACATCATTAGTTTTCAGTCGTCAGGGTCTTAAGGCTCAAGCGCGTACTGCGGAGCAATTAGCTAACGTTGCTAAAGGCGGTTATGTACTGTCTGATTGTCAAGGCACTGCTGATGTGATCTTAATTGCAACCGGTAGCGAAGTGCAATTAGCCATGGATTCAGCCGCTGAGTTAAGCAAACTCGGCCAGAAAGTGCGCGTGGTTTCTATGCCTTCTACGACTGAGTTTGATAAGCAAGATGCTGCTTACAAAGAATCTGTATTACCAAAAGGTGTCACTAAGCGTGTTGCTATTGAAGCTGCGCATACTGATTTCTGGTACAAATACATTGGTTTTGAGGGCGGTGTTGTTGGCATGACGACCTTCGGTGAGTCTGCTCCTGGTGGTGATTTACTTAAGCATTTCGGCTTCACTGTTGATAATGTAGTAAAAACTGTCCAATCTTTAGGATAATCATCTGAGATTAAACACTTATCTATTAAGTGTTTAATCTGTATAATAACGGCTTGCAATATGATTGCAGGCCGTTTTTTTATGTCTTTTATTCACGTAAAATAATATATGCTAAATCACTTATATTTCAGTATTTTATCATGGTTGATTAAATAATAAGTGCCTAGGTTAATTACTCTGGACCCTAAATGATTCGAGTTGCAATTAATGGTTATGGCCGGATTGGCCGCTCAATACTTCGTGCCTTGTATGAGTCAGGAAAACGTCAACAGATCCAAATTGTGGCAATCAATGAGTTGGCAAAGCCAGAAGCCATTTGTCATTTAACTCAGTATGACACCACTCATGGTCGTTTTAAGCATACCGTTAAGCTAAAGGATGATCAGTTACTGATTGGTGACGACAGTATTTTGTTGCTCAATCAAGCAGATGCTAAGTTACTACCTTGGGCTGAACTTGATATTGATATCGTCTATGAGGCCACAGGCAGTTTAATCGACCGTCAAGCTTGCGAAGCACACATTTACGCTGGCGCTAAACAAGTACTTATTAGCCATCCTTCCTCTGCAGATGTTGATGCCACTATTGTGTATGGCGTTAATCATGATTTGTTACGCCCAGAGCATAGTGTTATTTCTAACGCTTCTTGCACCACTAATTGTATTGTTCCAGTCATCGATGTTCTCGATAAGCATTTTGAAGTCAAAAGTGGTGCTATTACTACAATTCACTCGGCGATGAATGATCAGCAGGTTATTGATGCTTACCATGATGATCTGCGCAGAACGCGCGCCGCAGGTCAGTCTATTATTCCGGTTGACACTAAATTAGCTCGCGGTATTGAACGTATTCTGCCGCACATGAAAGATAAGTTTGAAGCCATTTCCGTGCGGGTGCCAACCATAAATGTGACCGCGATCGACTTATCTGTCACGCTTGAGAAAAAAGTTAATATTGAACAGATTAACAGTGTGTTACAACGTGCCTCAAACGGCAGTTTTAATGGTATTTTAGGCTATACTGACGAGCCGTTGGTATCGTGCGACTTTAACCATGATCCCCGTTCAAGTATTGTTGATGGTACTCAAACTCGTGTCAGCGCAGGCCACTTGGTCAAATTATTATTATGGTGCGACAACGAATGGGGTTTTGCTAACCGCATGTTAGATACCAGTTTAGCGATGATCCAAGCAAAACTGGACCAATAACCTTAATCACATTTTGAGTAATGGGTGTTAACCGATTACACAGTAAAAATTTTGTTTTAACTTAAAAAGGAAAGGCTAATTATGGCAATTATAAACATGACAGATTTAGATCTACAAAATAAGCGCGTGCTTATTCGCGAAGATTTAAACGTGCCTGTCAGTGACGGTGTGGTGACCAGTGATGCGCGTTTACGTGCGTCATTACCAACGATTCAACTCGCATTAAAGAAAGGCGCTGCCGTAATGGTAATGTCGCATTTAGGTCGCCCAACAGAAGGCGAGTTTAATTCTGAGTATTCAATGCAACCGGTAGTGGACTATCTAGTTAAAGCACTTGATTGCCCAGTGCGTCTGGTCAGTGACTACCTTGATGGCGTTGACGTTAATGTTGGTGAAGTTGTGGTATTTGAAAACGTTCGCTTCAATGTGGGCGAAGGCAAAAACGATGACACATTAGCGAAGAAAATGGCGGCATTATGTGACGTGTATGTCATGGATGCATTCGGTACCGCTCACCGTGCTCAGGCTTCTACTCATGGCGTTGGTGTGTATGCTCCTGTTGCTTGTGCCGGTCCGTTATTGGCCCAAGAATTAGATGCATTAGGCAAAGCACTGGATAATCCTGCCCGTCCAATGGTGGCGATAGTGGGTGGCTCTAAAGTATCGACCAAATTAACTGTCCTTGAAAGCTTATCGACCAAAGTTGACCAATTAGTTGTCGGCGGCGGTATTGCCAATACTTTTATTGCAGCAGCAGGTTATAAAGTGGGTAAGTCACTGTATGAGGCTGATTTAGTTGAAGAGGCTAAACGTCTTGTGGCTAACGCTCGAAGCCGTGGTGGTGATATTCCTGTACCAACCGATGTGGTTGTTGCCAGTGAATTTAGCCCGACAGCGGCCGCGACACTGAAATCTGTCAGTGATGTTACTGACAGCGACATGATTTTCGATATTGGTCCAGACAGTGCTGAAGCTCTGGCTAAGATAATTGAGCAAGCTGGTACCATAGTCTGGAATGGTCCTGTGGGCGTGTTTGAATTCGATCAATTTGGTGAAGGTACTAAGCGTATTGCTGAGGCCATTGCTAATTCAAAAGCATTTTCTATTGCCGGCGGTGGTGACACTCTAGCGGCAGTGGATAAATACAATATTGCCGACAAAGTATCTTATATTTCAACCGGCGGTGGTGCTTTCCTTGAGTTTTTAGAAGGCAAAGAACTTCCCGCAGTAGCAATGCTTGAAAAGCGTGGCGCTTAGTCCACACCAAGTATTGATGCCGTAATACCAAATAATAACTATAAAAAAACTGCTCTACCACAGTGGCTGTTTAGCTGCGGTAGAGTAAAAAATCCGTCCAAACGATAGTGACCTAGGTGAGTAATCACCCTATTATTGGAGAACAAAAAATGGCTCTTATCTCTCTACGACAACTGCTTGACCACGCTGCAGAGCATGGTTATGGCGTCCCTGCTTTTAACGTGAATAACCTTGAGCAAATGCGTGCAATTATGCAAGCGGCTGAAGCGACCGACAGCCCTGTGATTGTTCAGGCTTCTGCTGGTGCACGTAAATATGCTCGCCCACAGTTTTTAAAATATTTAATGGCAGCGGCACTTGAGCAGTATCCTGATATCCCAGTGTGTATTCATCAAGATCACGGTACTGATCCTGACATTTGTCAGCGTTCAATTCAGTTAGGCATGTCATCAGTCATGATGGATGGCTCGCTAATGGCTGATGGAAAAACACCTGCGTCATACGATTACAACGTTGATGTCACTCGCCGTACTGTAGCATTTGCCCATGCTTGTGGTGTGTCTGTTGAAGGTGAAATTGGCTGTTTAGGCAGTTTAGAAACTGGCCAAGCGGGCGAAGAAGACGGTGTTGGGGCTTCGGGCATTCTTAGCATGGACCAAATGTTAACAACGCCAGAAGAAGCTGCGCGTTTTGTTGCCGATACTCATGTTGATGCATTAGCCATTGCCATTGGTACTAGCCATGGTGCGTACAAGTTTAGCCGTAAACCTACTGGCGATGTGTTACGTATCGACCGTATTAAAGAAATTCATGCGCGTATCCCTAACACGCATTTAGTCATGCACGGTTCATCTTCAGTACCGCAAGAATGGTTGAAAATCATTAACCAATACGGTGGTGAAATTCCAGAAACGTACGGCGTACCGCTGGAAGAAATCGTTGAAGGTATTAAGCACGGTGTGCGTAAAGTGAATATTGATACCGATTTACGTTTAGCATCAACGGGTGCTGTGCGTAAATTCTTGGCTGAACATCCAGCAGAATTTGATCCACGTAAATTCTTGAAAGCATCAATGGAAGCGATGGCTGACATTTGTACCACTCGTTATGAAGCATTTGGTTGTGCAGGTATGGGTTCTAAAATTAAGCCTAAGTCACTGCAAGCAATGTATAAAGCTTATCAATCTGGCGAACTTGATCCTAAAATCATGTAAACCTATTAACGCTAGTATAATAAATCAGCTCATTTTTTGAATGAGCTGATTTTTTTGTAACTAAATAACGAAAAATGTTGTTTTTTTAAACGTTATCCAGCATTATCCTCGCCTTAAAAATTGACGCTAAAACGTCATCATTTACCCATACAGTCCAAATCTGTTAGCCCACTTTATAGTTGAATTAATTCTATGCTTGTTAAGCCTAATGCCCCGTTATCGCTATTTTCATTGACTTGGCCATTATTTGTTGATTTTGCTTTACACTTTTTAACTGCCGCAATTAACACCTTTATGATAAGCCATGTGTCTTATCAAGGTGTGGCGGCGTTGTCTGTTGGTAACATGGTATTTGAACTGGCAATTACGTTATTTAGTTTCGTCAGTATCGGTGCCAGTGTGGTCATTACCCAGTATTTAGGTTCGCAAAATAAAGCTGCTGCAAGTGCCGTAGTGTATTCATCCATTGGCTTTAATTTTTTAGTTGGCTTGGTCGCTGCGATAGGTATTTTATCCGGTTCAACCATGATGTTGAATTTAATGAATTTACCAGCAGAGCTTATGGCCGATGGTAAGTTGTATCTCCAGATTGTTGGTTTATGTTTAATTCCTGAGGCGATGGCCATGTGCTTAGCGGCGGGAATGCGGGCACATGGTTTTACTCAGCAAGCCATGTGGGTGACGTTATCGATGAATATCATCACTTTCATTGGCAACTTACTATTACTTTATGGTTGGTTTGGTTTGCCACAAATGGGTGTCGCTGGTGTGGCTATTAGTACCGTGGCTGGGCGACTCGTAGGTGTGAGCATTATGATGCTATTGTTTGTGCGTTACACAAAAATCCCATTGCACTTGCCGAGTATTTTGCGCCCCAATAAAGCCATGCTGAAAAAGGTGTTTCACATTGGTTTACCTGCCGCGGGTGAAAACGTCTCGTGGATGTTGCAATTTATGGTCGTCACCTCATTTGTTGGCTTAATGGGCGATAAAGCCTTAGCAGCGCAATCGTTATATTTTCAAATCTGTATGTTTATTTTATTGTTCGGCTTATCTATCGGGATCGGTAATGAAATTATTATTGGCCATATGGTGGGGGCTAAACAATTAAAAGCCGCAGAGCAGCAAATGTATCGAGCATTAAAGTTAGGTCTGATTGTGACCAGTGTTGTGGCTTTATTCGCCGCAATATGGGGGCCAAATCTTGTTGCTTTATTTACGGATGAGCAAGATATTATTGTGCTGGTGGGGCAGTTATTTGTGATCACACTCATTATGGAACCGGGTAGAACCTTTAACTTAGTGGTGATTAATGCCTTAAGGGCCAGTGGTGACGCCAAGTTTCCTTTTTTCATGGGAGTGTTTTCCATGTGGTGTATTGCTGTGCCTGGTGCTTATTATCTTGGTATTCACCTTGAGTTTGGCTTGCTGGGCATTTGGGCTGCTTTAGCCTTGGATGAATGGGTTAGGGGATTAGCCATGCTATGGCGCTGGCGAAGTGGTCGTTGGCACAATAAGAGCCTAGTGGCCTAATGCTTGAGACAAGACTATTTTTTTCAATTTTGTGATCAAAGTGGTAATATGCGTGGAAATTTTAGACATACACCCTCCATTAGATTTTTGTAAATTGTAAATATAGGACGAAATGACATGAAAAAACTGCTAATTGCTGCAGCTATTACACTAACCATGCCATTTGCAGCACATGCTGGAAGTGAGTTTGTTGAAGGCGATGCGACTTTGGCTGGTGAGGCTGAAGTAGGTGCCACATTAACGACAGGTAACACTGATACTTCTTCGTTTAAAGCGCGCTTAGCGTTAAAGCAAGAATTGGGTAACTGGGAAAATCAGTATGTGTTAGAAGGACTGTACAAAGAAGACACTAAAGAAGTGACTGCAAAACGTTATTTTCTTGGGGTGCAAGGTAACTACCAGATTAATGATGTGAGCTATATGTTTGCTAACACAAACTATGAAGTGGATCCATTTACGGGTTACGATTTAACGTCTACCACGTCTGCCGGTTATGGTCATCGCTTTATCGATACTGACAGAATGTCTTTAAAAGCAGAGGCTGGTCCTGGTTATATTTACCAACAACTTGATGAAGAATCATCACTTGCTGAAGGTTACGATAGCCAAGACAGTATTATTGCTCACGCAGTTATCGATTTCCAAACTAAGATCAGCGACTCATCTAAGTTCCAGCAGAAATTTATTGCCGATTGGGGGTCTAAATTAGATGCTCGTTCTGAAACATCACTGACTGCCAATATTATTGGCGCATTAGCGATGAAGTTTGCCGTTATTGTTCGTTATAACAGTGAACCGCTTGATGATAAAGAAAGCACAGATACTGAAACAAACATGACATTACTTTATGCATTCTAAGTTAATGTTCAAGCGACATTAATACGTGTAGCGTTTAAAAAAAGCTGGCTTTGCCAGCTTTTTTTATGCTCGTTTGAAATGGTGTCATATCATCAGTCTTGATACTTAATGCGACCTTGCATGTCTCAATATGTTAGTACTATTTTATAGGCTACCTGTTATTGGTTCGACTTCTTGATCCCATCTCTCAATCTGAATTTTGCCATAGCTCCAATGCGGTAATTTAGTCCTTTCTACATTCATTATCGTGCAATTAAACCTCGCGCAAAAAAAACGCTATATTCGCGGACTGGTTCACGAATTAGTTATATTATCCGCAGGATAGTCGACTTAGCAGCCATTAGGTTCTCAGTTTGAGAGTATACTTTTTGTATCGGTCGATACACTGGAACAGTGCGATGCAAATAGGATGTTGTTGGTTCGACAGTACGCAACGATTATTGATAAATCAGACCTCCGCTGTGCAGTGGCATTTAAATGATCGCGAGTATTGGGTCGTGAGTCAATTAGTCCAGCATCGTGGTCAAGTCGTGCCGCTATCTATACTTGTAGCTGTGGCGATTTCAGCTGACAGCCCTCAGCCACTATCTCAAGTTGAGCTGCTAGAAATTATCGATAAAATCACTGATTATTTGTGTAACAACCATAGCAATCTTATTGAGTATGTACCTGATCAAGGCGTTATTTTATATGCTTTTGCAAGCGCCAAACACACCAAGATATTTGAGCAACCTAATAAGCTATTATCTGTAGGCCAGTATCTGTTTATTATTGTCATTATATTAAGTGTATTGTTATTTGTTTACTCTAAACTTAACCCTCCAGAGCTTACTCAAGCTGATGTAGTACAGCAAATATTGGCCTCAGATGGTCGTATTGTTCAGCTGTTTGTATTTGGTAATAATAATCCGCAAGATGCGCAATTACATGCGGATTGTTTATCTTCGCAATTACGCTTATGTCATCATATCCGCTGGGACTCCATCAATATGACATTATCATCTAATCAGCATTACGTTAGTTTTACCTTGGGTGACTCCACAGCAGAAATACCATTAGTGAATAGCATTAAAGTGAATGTTGATAATATGAGTGTGCCATTTATCACTCAAGAATGGCTATTAAAGGTGGCCATTTGTGGCTAGATCATCGAATCGATTGGCACGCATTAAGATGCGCAGATTGCTGCAGTCAAAACGCGGTAAACTTGTTTTTGTACTAAGTATTGTATTAATGATTTTTCTTATCACCAGTGTGGTTAATCGTATTGCCAATACTCATACGGTTTGGCATTTTGATTGCTATGCCGACAGTTATTTCAGTCATCAAGGTGAATCGTCATTAAAGGTTGATAAAAGTAATTTATGGTTGAGCTTAGACATTGATCACCATCAAGCTAAACTGATTTACAAGATTGAGTCATCGGTCCATGGTACTGAAATAGCCCAGCTAGTCGGTAAGGTTGACCATGTGGATATGGGCTCATTCACATATCATTTAGGATTAACTCTTCAGCCCACACTTTGGCAAACTAGCAGTCGATTAAAGCCCTATTTACACAATGAGTTCGGCATTATTGCCTCTCAAAAAATAGAGGGGGTTAGCATTGCTCAGCAAGTACAGGTGATTGACTTAGATAATGCCTTAACCAGTGCAACACTTAAATTTCTTCCCAGCAATAACGTTTGGTCTTGCCAGTTAAGATCGCCCGATACCGCTCACTGATTTTCATTGAATAAATTAACTTTTAGCTTAATATTGCCTTTGCGGTATAGTAGCTAAGCGTTAATGAAAAAAGGTGTGTGAAATATATAGTGGCAAAAGTTAAAGTAAAACAAGAAGAAGCGTTATCAATTAAGTTCAGTCATCAAATGGGCCCCGGTGATCAGCGGGTATTTGACCTGTATTTTTATTTGCCTACAGAAATGGGTATTGGTTCGCATACCTTAGATGAAGAGGACTATTATCATAGTAGTATCCTTGGGCGTCGCTCTTATTATTCTAAAGGGCTACATCTACCCTTAGTCCAGTCTCGTTTTGTTAGTCTAAACAAGCGTACCTTAGAAGAGTTTCGCTTGTATCTTAATTTATTTGCTTACCAATTTGCCGTTGCTATTGAAACGGATGTCAAAGAATTACAACAAAAAGTCGATCCTAATGAGTTTTATCCAGCCTTGGATGAGCTTTGCGATGTTGTGACTCAATTACTGAAAAAGTTTCGTCGCAATGCTCCGAGTGATCCTAAGTGGAAATCGTATTTTGAGCATGCCGATAATTATTTATCTTGGTTTTGTGAGCAGCAGTTATTAAAGACACTGGCGCGAAGCCCCAGAAGTGCTGATTTTAGTGATGTTAAAGACAAGGTATTAAATGCCTGTCGAGGTGAGAATCACTATAGAGAGCAAGAGTGCAAATACAATTCTGTGCAAACTCAGCTAGATGCTAATCGAATTTCCAATAAAATGCTCTTGTTAAGACGCTTAATCCAACAAGGTGTGGTGTTAAAAGAAGAGTTAAAACCCTTAGGTGTCGGTCTCAAAAAATTTGTTACTGGAGTCGCTACTGGGATGGTGATGTTGGTGGTGTCGGCATTGATTATTAAAGCCCAAGGTTTTTTTAATGAATTAACCATGACCCTGTTGTTAACATTAGCGGTAATTTATGGTTTCAGGGAAATATTTAAAGAGGATTTTCGTAATGCGATGTGGCGTTACATCCAACGTGGCCGTCCAAGATGGAGCCGTATTTTACGTGATACCACTACTCAAACCGTAGTTGCTAAGCAGTTAGTTTGGCTCGAATTTATGCGTAGTCAAGATATTCCCAAAGCGGTTTCGGATATCATGAGACAACGTCACAGTCAGAATAAAGTCGACTCAGAAGTGCTGCATTATCGCATTGCGACTAAGGTGACAAATAAGCCTTTTGAGGCCGATTATTCTCAAATACAAGAACAAGTGAACTTCAGCTTAGTTCCTTTTGCCCGTCATCTAGAGCGAGGCAAAGCCAAAATATACTCAGAAAGTGAAGGTAATATTAGTAATGAGTCTGTTGAACGTCGTTATCAAGTTAACCTGGTTGCTGTGCTCCGTGATGGCAAGGAACAACCTGAATATGCTCGTTTTAAAGTGACCATGAACCGTTCAAGTATTGTGGAAATTAATGAAAGTAAACTGCCTGATAACGTTCAACCTTTCAGATTAGAGTCTGACGAAGTCCTTCCTGAAGTCGTTAGCCCTGCGCAGTCGCACACTTAAGTTACTCAGGAATATGGCCATTGATGTCCCATTTCCTGGTACGTTATCAAGGCTGTCAACAAACACATCACCTGACGTTAAGCCATGCTTTGTTAGGTGATGTAAGCCGTCAATTTTAGCCAATGTTATTCGTTTCATTATTACTTGGTCGAGTAAAAGCTTGGCAAATATTTTGATCTACAGACTGTTTCGCGCGTTTTAAGGCTATTTCAGCATTGGTAAGATATTGGTCTAAACTTTGTGCTGGTTGGTAGCTGGCAATACCGATATTAATACCTTCTGCTAAATTTTTCTCTTCCAAGGTTTTCATCATGTTAATTGCGTATTGATGCGCTGAATTGGCATTGGTATCTGTGAGTAAGATAACCAGCTTTCCGAGCTGCCATTGCGCTATTTGATAATGAAGCGGTAACTCAATCAGTAATTGTAGCTCAATGTCTTTTTGGCGTTTCTCAAGCTGACTCACATTACCCATGTTGCTAAAAATACCTTCTGGATTAATGTCCATCACCAGTAGGCTAGAGTATTTTTTTATTGAGTCACCTAGGTTGATAAAGTAATTTTCAAGTTCATTTAAACGCAGCACTATCGCACTGCGATGGCCGATAACATTACTGCTGTTTTTAGCTAATACCGTGGGGGTTGTTTGCTCAAACGTACAAATAAGATATTCAATGTCACCGTCAAATGTTAATTGGCCGACTAATGTTGTTTTTAAACAATGATCATATCGACTGTGGTTAAACGGCATTATCTGTGCAGTCCATTCTCCCTGTAAACTGATTTGCGCGGTAATATTTTGCCATTGATTACTGACTTCGTCGCCGAGTAATGTCGTCAGTGAAATATCAGTGTCTCCGTGTAAAGACATCAGTTGATCAAATTGGTCATTACATTTTATGAGCACTCCGTTGGCATCGGTTAGCGCGGTAGCAACGGCGCTATTACTCATTAGTTGATACAGATAGGCTTGGCGCTGACTATCAAATAAGGCACTAATATCTTCAAAAGTGATCAGCCAATAATGTTCATTACTGTTGGGGCACTTTTCACTGCGAATATGAGTTTGTAACATACTACTATTCTGCGTTTCCAAGCGGATCTCACCATGCCATTGTTTATCTTGGATTAACGCCTCTTTAATCTGATTTAAACGATCATCATCCAGATGCAGTACCCGTTGTAAACTGCGATCTTTTAGGGCATCAATTGACAGCGATAGCGCCGAAGCCGCTTTGGCATTAGCGCTCTGGATCCGGCCGCTATCATTAACAATTAAACAGCTTAATTCACTGTTAAACAAACCGTTACTCAATTGAAGACTATTTTGGTTTGAGCGACGCTCAAGCACAAATCTATGTCTTAATATCACTAGTAAACTGGCTAAAAGTGCGACTAAGCATCCAGCGATAATGAGTACTATGCGCCATTGCTCATATCGAGCAGAAATATCATCATGGCGAATGTACGACAATAAAAAGTATTCTCTCTTGGTTTCATATTGGCTGGTTAACTCAACCTTAAGGTATACAAATGTGGCATCTTCACTATGAAACTGGCCAAAATTATTCATTGCCATTACACGCCATAATTCTGGATAAGTTTGTTTTAAACTGGACCCCAGAGTGTCAGGCATGCTGTCTAATGGCTCAGGTTGATTGGCACCTGCATACAGAAAGCCTTGGGTATCAAGTAAAAGTAAGGGGGAATTCTGATTAAAAAAAGCAGGTTTTATTGTTTCAAGTAATTTAACAATAGAATTATAAGTGACCAAATAACCTTTAATACTCTGATCAGGATTTTCTATCCATGATAACTGGTAGAAATACGGCTCTAATATGCCATCAACAGGTGTAAATGCCATGGGTGAGGTGTAAATATCATTACCCCCCATATTCCTCCCCGAGCCCAATAATGCTGCGGGAAGTTGCATATTATTGAAACTCCCTGTGGTCGAAAATTGCAGTTGTCCTTGGGGATTAAATAATGCAAGTCCAAGCAGTTCTGGAATATTTTTCGTTAATGAGTCCCAGCTTTCGATCGTTCTTGATTGCAGTTGTGCAGAGGGTTTTTGCAGGTATTGTCGCAGTAATTCACCTTTGGCAAATGTCTGGGTTCTAAACTGCAAAAATGACACTTTGTCGGAGGCTAACGACGCAACAGTCTGTAATTCACTGTAACGTTGATCGGCCCAATCTTCTTGCAGACGACGCTCGCCTAAATTAACCACCATACTCGTAACGATAAACACCGCAATTAATAAAATAATCAATTGGCTTAGCAGCGAAAGAATATGCTGTTGCGACCAATGGGTCGCTTGTGAAGAAATTAATAACGAGTTTGAAGAACTCACTGCTGTGTGTTTAGACATGGTGCCACTTTTTTAGCATTCTCATGCTGGCAATACTAGCATGAAGCCGGCGTTGGCGAAAATGTCTGTGAACTAATCGAATAGATTTGTTTAACCGATTATATCTAACTCGCGTTGTTTAAATATTGCGCCGTTTTTTTCAGCGATATTGCGGCAATGTTCAATGTTTACATTAGCCAGCCCGTTGATCGCACTGACATGTACTTCAGGTATGAATTTCGGCGCAAGATGAATAAATTCAAGTAACGCTTCATAGGACCCTGCTAGTTTAGGCCGGCAATGTTGCTGGTATGCTTCAGGGGTATCGGCATTAAGTGAAATTGATAGACTGTCTACACATTGGCTTAGCTCGGGTAAAATATTACGGCGATGAAAATGGTTACCCAAGCCATCGCTATTTAGCCTTACACGTCCACCTTGGGCTTTTATCACGTGTGCAACCTGCAGCAAACACTCAAGGTTTAAGGTGGGTTCACCAAAACCGCAAAAAACATATTCTGCTACTTCCTGCACATTACCCAATAGGGGGAATATATCGTCAGCTGTAATACGTTGAGACAAGGATAAGTCATATTCATGTATTTGCTTAGAGCCATTATGCTTAGGACAGAACTGGCATCTTAGGGTACATCTTGCGGTAATGTTCAGATAACGGTGATGACCTATATCGTAAACTAAGGTTGGTATGGCTGAGGAGGTGTTCATAATGGCTTTTTATCATCAAGATTATAGCGAGTATTCTAGCTAAATATTCAGCGTGACTATGTTGCTTAGCTCGCAGTTTTTAAAGCAAAAAAAACAGAGCCACGTAAGCTCTGTTTTTTAAGTTAATAATCGAGTTTCATTGGCTTAATGGTGCTTGTCAGAACCTAAGGGGTCAGCAAGGGTTTTAGGTTGCCACCACCAAGAGAAAAATCGACGCCATAGGCGTTTTATATCATCAAGAATAATGTATAAAATCGGCACTAGAATTAGCGTCACTACGGTAGAGAATAAAATACCGAATGCTAGTGATGTCGCCATTGGAATAACAATTTTAGCCTGTAAGCTTTTTTCCATAATGATGGGCACTAAGCCAACAAAAGTGGTGAGTGAGGTTAAGATAATCGCTCTAAAACGGTAACAACCAGAATCGATAGCCGATTGCAGTAGCGACTTGCCTTCTTCACGCGCTCGGTTAACAAAGTCGACTAAAATAAGCGAGTCGTTTACCACCACTCCAGCGAGTGCCACAATGCCACATAAGCTCAGCACACTCATTGAAAGCCCGAGAATATAATGGCCAAACAAGGCGCCAATCATACCAAACGGAATAACCGACATAATGATTAACGGTTGTGTGTACGACTTTAATGGGATGGCCATTAAGGCATAAATAGTGAACATAGCAAAGAAGAAGCCTTGGGCTAAACCGAGCATGGCATTTTGCTCATCCAAGCTGCCGCCATCCAAAGCCGAAGCCACTTTGGGGAAACGCGCGGTTAATTCTGGCAAGAAGTCTTGCTGAATTTCGGCGACCACTTTTGATGGTTCAACATTGTTTTTATTCACATTGGCGCTAATGGTGATCGCTCGGCGACCATCAACCCGAGTGATCGATGCGTACGACTCTCCCAGTTCGATATCGGCTACGGTTGAAAATGGCACCGAGGCGCCAGATGGGGTGCGGATCAGCATGTTTTCAAGATCACCCATAGTACGACGTTGTTCTAGTGGGTAACGCACCATGACTTTGACTTCTTCTTTATTACGCAAAATTCGTTGGGCTTCATAACCATAAAAGCCATAACGAACTTGGCGAGCTAAATCTGACAGTGTTAATCCTTGTGCTTCAGCTTCTGGACGAATGTTTAAGCGGATTTCGTGTGAACCCGATGAGAAGTTATCGGTAATATCATACACGCCTTCATAGGTAGCCAGTTTTGCTTTAAGCACTTTAGCGGCTTCAGATAACTGGTCTAAGTCCGTTGCCGTTAAGCGGAACGATAAGTCTCCACCGGCATCGTTGGTGCTAGCATTGATATTAAGTTTTTTAACCGATAATAATTCCGGTAACTGTTTACGCCATTCTTCAGCAATTGCGACACCGTCGATTTCACGGTCTTCGCCTTTAGTCAGTTCGGTAAATACAAAGGCACTGCTGCGTGATTTCAATTCGATATAGCTATGCTTTACCATAGGGTAACCGTACTGTTCTTCAAGCTTAGTGTTCATTTTATATAACGCATCTTCGACTTGTTGCAGTACTTTTAAGGTATTTTGCTCAGAGCTGCCTTCTTCCATTTCAAGCTGAACTTGAATAAAGTCCGACGGAATATCAGGAAAGAAAACCCAGCGCACTTTGCCGCTTTGTACTAATGCAAGTGACAAAATCAGTACCCCAACAAATACCGCCACTACGCTGTAACGACGCGAAATGCAACGCTCTAAAAAGTGACGATAAGTGTGGTGAATAAAGTGCTGTAACCATTCATTGATGGCAAATTTAAGCCGCGAGAAAGGATTAGTTGGTGTGGTGCGTTTTTTGATTTTCATGTGAGCCAAATGCGCCGGTAAAATCAATTTTGATTCAATCAACGAAAATGCTAAACATAAAATCACCACCATGCCGATGGATTTCCAAATGATACCCATGGGGCCGGAGACCATGATCATAGGTACAAAGGCGGCAATGGTAGTAAGTACCCCAAATGTGGCCGGCATTGCTACTTTTTGCACTCCTTTTACCACGTTATCTAAAGAGTGGCCGTTTTCTTCTAGCTCGGTATAGGCGCTTTCTCCGATGACAATGGCGTCATCGACCACGATCCCTAGCACGAGAATAAATGCAAACAGTGTCAACATGTTGATCGACATATTAAATGGTTCAAGCGGCATTAATAACATGGTGCCTAAAAAACACACAGGCAAGCCCATCATCACCCAAAAGGCCAGTTTAAGATCTAAGAATAAGGCTAAAATAATAAACACTAATAGAGCACCGTAAAACATGTTCGACAGCATCATGTTCAAACGGCCTTGCAAGTAGTGGGTTAAATCACCCCAGGTATCCAGTTGAATATTGTTCGGTAAGGTTTTTTTTCGTTCAGCGACATAAGCTTTAACTTGCGACGAAATATCTAACGCGTTTTGATCGTCAATACTGGTGATTTCAATCACTGCAGCGGGCTTGCCGTTAAAGCGGGTGTATTCTAAACGCTCTTCAAAATCATCATTAATGGTGGCCACTTGCGGTAGCATAATTCGGCTGCCATCGGCACGGGTTTCTACCACTATTTGGGCAAAATCATCGGCAGTATAAGCTTGGCCTTTAGTCCGCAGAAGAATGTCACCGTCTTGGGCACGAATTGATCCACCGGGCAAATCAATGGATGAGTTTTGAACCGCTAATGCCACTTGGGTGAAAGTAATGCCATATTCGCGCAGTTTGTCTTCAGACAGCTCAATACCAATTTCGTAGTCGCGAACACCAGTGACTTTTGCGCGAGTGACTGCAGGTAAGTCAGTGATGTCGTCTCTGATTGCTTTAGCCATTTCCTTCATGTCATGTAGGCTCATGTCGCCATAGACAGATACCCAAATAACATTGTTTTCTGGCTTTATTTGGTAAATATTAGGTTTTTCGATGTTATCTGGAAAGGTGGCAATAGCATCAATACGCAACTTAGCTTCATCTAGGACTTGCTGAACATCGTAACCGTCTTCAACTTCAATGGTCACCGAGCCCACACTGTCGCTGGCAACTGACGTGACTTTTTTGATGCCGCTAATATCTTGAATTGCTTCTTCGATTTTAATATTAATCCCTTCTTCAATTTCTTGTGGCGCAGCACCTGGATAGGCCACATTAATATTGATGAGGTTTAATTCGAAGGTTGGAAATATTTCTTTATTAATAAGAACGGCACTAAACAAACCGCCAATAAGCAATGCTGCCATGAGTAAGTTGGCCGCGACACTGTTACGAGCAAACCAGGCGATAATTCCTTTATTCGTTTCCATGCTTATTCACCTGCCGTCGGCGCGACTTGGACATCAGTATCGACTGGAGTGATCTTGCTTTCTTCGCCGAGAACTTTTATTTTCTGACCGGCATTCAAGCTGTTAATACTCGTGGTTGATACGCGCTCATTTGCTTTGAAACTGCCTTGAATATAAATATTGTCAACGTCTGAACGAATAATATTCACTGGGCGTATTTCGATAATATTGTCTGCGCTAACCACTGCTACTTGACCATTGCGCACTACGTGACGTGGCAGCATTACCACATCATTCACCGTTCGCCCAGTAATTACAGCATTAACAAAGCTGCCGTATTTTAACGGTAATTGGCCTTCGGTTTTATGGTTACGTAAATACGGGTCATGTATTTCTGCGACCAGATATACCATGCGAGTTTGTTCGTCGATAACGTTTTCGCTGCGAACAATTTCGCCTTGCCAAGTGACTTGCTTGCCGGCTAACAATGCAGTCAATGTGACTGCAGTTTCAGGATTATCAACAGACTCTAAATACGCGAGATCTTCATTTGCTAAAGGCAATCTAATTTCAGCAATACTGGTGTCGTATAGCTCGCCTAAATTAGTACCTAGTGTAACGTACTGACCTAAGTCAACATTACGCGCCTTAATGATACCGTCAAATGGTGCTCGGATAACGGTGCGGGCTAAGTTTCGTTGTGCACGGGCTAGTGCTGCTTCGGCATATTTAACGTTAGCTTGTTCTTTTTTGAGTTGTGGGATACGTAATCCCAGCTCTGGTGGTAAGCCATTACCAAAATCTTTAAATTCAATTTTAGCGACTTCGCCGCGGGCTTTTTCTTCATTCAATGCCGCCGTCGCTTGAGCAAGCGTTGCTTCAGCCTGCATGAGGTCGGCTTCATAATCTGACGGTTCTATAATGGCAAGTTGCTCACCTTTTTTAGCCACGCCACCAGCAACAAAGTTAGCTGAAATACTGAGTAAGCGTCCTTGAACTTCTGTGACTAACTGGGTTTTATACTTAGGATTCACTACGCCGTATGATGGTAAGTTCAGCGATAAGGTTTGCGGGGTGACGGTTTGCACATTAATAATCGGCACACTGATCACTTCATCTTTTTGTTCAGGGGCTTCTTTGGTGCTGACCAATAATATCGCTGCGGCGGCAAACACGGCGATGATCAATAGCGGTGATAATCTTCTAAGTATGGTTTTTATCATTTCTTTTTGCGTATCCATGCTGAAATAATGCTGAAAGATTGTTAACTACGTTGGCTAACAAGTTTTACTGATTAATATTTTTACTCATTATCTCTAAATTAACAGAGTATGAAGCGTATCTGAATAGCTTAATGTAAATAAAATGTTTCAGGGTTTCATGTTTTTTATCATTTGGTCCCGAAATATCAGTAAATTGATTTTTTTACGGTGTTCGTATCGGGGTATACCATACCATTAAATTTTAAATTGTTATTAATTAGTTGGTTAGGTTGAAATATTTGCCTGGGTGTTTTTTGAGCTGAAATTAACATTTGTTGACACTTTCTTGCTCTATTGCCTCTAGTTAATAATGATATATAACGGTTTAGATATAAAAAAAGCGAATTACAGAGTAATTCGCTTTAATGCTGTCTAGTTAAGGCTGTCTAAGGAAGCCTAGATAAACCTAAATACTACTTTTTCTTGTATTTTTTTGATTTCACTCGAGCATCTTTTGCGTTGGCTTTTTTCTTTCCTGGCACCTTGGCTTCTTTGTGCTTAGGGCGAAGCTCTTCAATAACACGGCGTTTTAGTGGTAGCTCAATGTAGCGTTCAATTTTAGACACTATGCGCATGTCATGGGCTTCAACTAATGAAATGGCAGTGCCCTTTGCACCAGCACGTGCAGTTCGCCCAATGCGATGAACATATGCATCAGCAGAGCGAGGCATGTCAAAGTTAATCACATGAGTAATGTCATCAACATCAATACCGCGAGCTGCAACATCAGTGGCCAATAGCACATTGACCTCGCCTTTAGAAAAACGTCCAAGTGCCTGAAAGCGCTTTTTCTGTTCCATATCGCCGCGCATAAATGCACAAGGGATATTCGCTTTGAGTAATAGGCCTTCAAGGCTGGCAACCATTTCGCGCGTTTTAACAAACACTATGGTGCGTTTAACATTTTCTTGTTGAAGAATATGACACAACAAGGCAAATTTATGAGCTTGATCATCGGCCAAGTGTACCCACTGATGTACTTTGGCTTTTTCACTGCGCGGTGCTTCAACATCGACCATTACGGGATCGTTTAACAATTCACGTGCAAAACGATTAACCCCATTACCTTCAAGCGTGGCAGAGAACAACATATTCTGTTTTCGACCCTGAGCTTCGATGGCAATTGATTGCACGACTGATGAGAACCCCATATCGAGCATGCGGTCAGCTTCATCAATAATTAAAATTTCAACTTCAGTCGCGTCAAATTTATCTTTATCTAAATATTCCATTAATCGACCTGGGGTAGCGATTAATAAATCAACATTGTCTGCAAGAGCTTCTTCTTGTGGGCCATATGGCACACCACCGGTAATAATAACGATGTTGAGATCAAGCCCTGTTGCTAAGTGACTCGCATAACGATGAATTTGACTGGCTAATTCGCGAGTTGGTGTTAGCACTAAAATACGTGCTTGACCCTCAAAACGGCGTGGGAAATCGATAAGATGCTGTAAAGCTGGCAGTAAAAAACTGGCCGTTTTACCGGTGCCTGTTGGCGCACGCGCTAAAATATCCCGCTGATCCATGGCCAATGGAATGGTTTGCTGCTGAATAGTGGTAGGGGTGTTGTGTCCCATGGCCTTGAGTGACTCTAATAAGCTAGGGTCGAGCTGGAAATCTTCAAATTGCATGCGCTGGTCTCGCTGAAAAATAGTTGAGTATTATAGCTGACCTAATGAGTAGGCTAAAGCTTTAAGTAGAATGGGCGGCATAAATCTATCATCGTTTCGCTGTATCGCCCTTGTTTATCGCGGATCGTCATCTGCTGATACTGAGTTTCAACCGGTGGAACAGTCAATATTGGTTGTTCAGTTACCGCTAGGTGATGCTGAATGGCCAATATTGATCGGTTAGCGAGCTTTCCCTCAATGCTAATGATATCAAGTTGCTTTGCAACGAATAGACCATAAGCATTAAGTTGTTGTGTAAAGCTCGCTAAACTTTGTTGCGGTAAAATAACACTTGCAGTGCCCTGGGGAGCAAGTAATTTGCTGATCACGCTTTGTAACTCACCGAAAGACAAGGTGTTCGTGTGTCTTGCGTCTGCTCGAGCGCTATTTTTAGCCTGGGTACCTTGCTCAAAGTAGGGCGGGTTACAAATAATATGATCAAATAATGGCGCCGAATCGTTGAGGTGCTGTAGTTGAAAATCTTGAATTGCACCATGGAAGAGTTGTACCGTTTCAGGCCAAGGGCTTTGTCTAATATTATGTTGGCAAGCATTAGCTGCTGCAGCGTCTATTTCTACAGCAATAATACGGCGGTGTTCAGGACTGCGCTGGGCCGCCATTAGGCTGAGTAAGCCACTTCCTGCACCAATATCAAGAATATGGTTCGACTGTGTTAATTCAGCCCAAGCTCCGAGTAAAACCGCATCTGTACTAACAGCCATACCACATTCTTTATCATCAATATGAAATTGTTTAAACGTAAAAGACATAGATAATTGATTACTCTTTCGGCTGTTTGAATGACTCGGACGAGATCATAACTGCTTTAGTTTTTACTGTCGCGTTTTAATTACCGACCTCTATCGTGGTTGATTTTTTGTTATGTTAATTAACTTAACATTCATAGGTGTGGTGAATATGTGCGCAAGTCTTGCCATAAATAGTAACTAAATCGTTTATTTTGCTTTTATGAGGTGCTGAAGCTTGAGTATTTAAGCGATGTTTGCTATTAGTTTGCGCACTTTTTTAGGCTTAAAGCTGAGTAAAAGGTCTAATTAAGACTGTTTTAACAGGGATGTGATGCTGAGTACTGAGCTAGCGATTTATTTCGTTACTTTCAAAAAAAGTTTTACTATTTTTAAGTGTATTTTTAACTTTACAATTTATTGTTCGTTCAGCTCATCAGTAGCTAATTAAAGCGTAATCAATTAGGTTTGTTAAAAAACATAACAATAAAACGAGGCTAGTAGTGCAAACAACTAAAATGAGTGTAACTGATACGCTAGGGTTAGGCTTTATGACCTTTGCGTTCTTTTTAGGTGCGGGTAACTTAATTTTCCCACCTTTTGCTGGCATGCTTGCTGGCGAGAATATGTCTTTTGCAATGTTTGGATTCTTAATAACTGCAGTAGGAATGCCTTTGATAGGCTTAATCGCCGTGGCGAAAGCCAACGGTAAAGTGATGGCGTTATTACCAGCCTTTGCTGCCACCGCATTAGCAGTGGCGATTTATATTATTATTGGCCCTGCATTTGCCGCCCCGCGTACCGCTTTGGTGGCGTTTGAAATTGGTGCAAGACCGTTTATTAGTCACCCTGATGCATTGATGCTGCTCGGTGGGCAAGAGTTTAATATTGCGCAATTGATTTATACGTTAGTGTTTTTCTCTGTTGTGATGTTTTTATCTTTATTTCCAGGCAAATTACTCGATAGCGTAGGTAAAATACTTACTCCAGTATTAATTATATTATTAGTCGGTTTAGCCAGTTCAGTGATTATTCTCCCCGGTGCAGCGGTAAATTTACCCGTTGGTGAGTATATTAATAATCCATTAACAAAAGGGATAATTGAAGGCTATAACACCATGGATACCCTGGCATCATTGATGTTTGGTATGTTGATTATTGATTTGTTACGCAAAAAAGGTGTTAACGACGCTGCCGATCAAACTAAGTATTTAGTCCGTGCAGCCTTTATTGCTGCTGGTGGACTCGCGTTTGTGTATGTGTCGCTATTTTACCTAGGTGCATCTGCTGGCGATTTTGCTATTGGCGCAGACAATGGTGGTCAAATTTTAACTAATTATGTCACTTATCATTTTGGCTCAATTGGCACATTAATGTTGTCAACAGTAGTTACGCTAGCATGCTTAACGACTGCGGTTGGTTTAGTCACAGCTTGTTCTGAATTTTTTAACGAGTTAATGCCAAGCTTGTCTTATAAATTGTTGGTCGTTTTGCTCAGTGTGATTTGTGCTACCGTTGCTAACGTTGGGTTAACCCAGTTAATTAGCATTAGTATTCCAGTGCTAATGACCATTTACCCAGTCGCCATAGCCTTGGTATTAGTAACGTTTTTAACAGAGCGTTTTGCTAGACCTGAGTTTTCGCATCGTATTGTGTTAAGTGTTGCACTATTTTTTGGTATTTTTGACGGGTTACAAACCGCTGGTATGGACATGAGTTTCCTTGATTTTATGCCATTGCATGCCGAGGGAATGGCTTGGTTGCTACCCACGGCGTTAACGGCGATAGTGTGTTTGTTTTTACCTAAAAATATGCCTCAAAAAGCCGATATTTAAACTTTAAATAAGTCATAATATACCCATCAATATAACGACGTTATGATAAATTATCTAACGTCGTTTTTTATTATTTATTGGATAATGCTTTGGCCAAACCTGCTTATCAACCGGATCCATTAATTAACCAGTTTCTTGATGATCTATGGTCAACCAAGGGGTTAAGTGACAATACTTTGGTGTCCTATCGTACTGATTTACAACATTTGGATCGTTATGTATCGGCTAAAGGGATCCATTTACTCGATGTTGACCAAGCCCAATTACGCGACTATCTAGCTATGCGCTTTGATAAACAATTTGCCAAAAGCAGTACCGCTAGATTGCTTAGCAGTTTACGGCGTTTTTATGCTTACTTATTAGTGAAGCAAAAAATTAGCCAAGATCCGACCGCATTAATTAAGTCGCCAAAGCTCGCGCGTCAGTTACCTGATACCTTGTCGGAGGCACAAATTGACAGCTTATTATCTGAGCCGAATACCGATGAACCTATTGAGCATCGTGATAAAGCCATGTTGGAACTCTTATATGCCACCGGCTTGCGTGTAACCGAGTTGGTCAGTTTAACCATGGAGCAAATTAGTTTGCGCCAAGGCTTGGTCAGGGTGATGGGTAAAGGCGGCAAAGAGCGCTTAGTTCCTTTAGGTGAGTTGGCTATTTCAGCCGTTGAGCAGTACATCAAGTTTGCTCGTGCTGAGTTATTAAGTATGAAGCAGTCTGATGTATTATTTCCATCACGACGAGGGCAAATGATGACACGGCAAACCTTTTGGCATCGGGTTAAGTTGTATGCTGCAAGGGCGGGGATTAGCTGTCATATATCACCGCATACGTTACGCCATGCTTTTGCTACTCATTTATTGAATCACGGTGCAGATCTTCGAGTTGTCCAACTTTTATTGGGACATAGTGATTTATCCACCACGCAAATATATACTCATGTAGCGAAAGTGCGTTTACAGCAGTTGCATAGCCAGCATCATCCACGCGGTTGAGTGCGATAATGATCAAATCGTTACATTTTAAGCATGTCAGTCTAGTTGCGTTAACGAAACTAAGTCTGTAAGTTTTATTCACTAAGTCGGGTCTATTGAACTGAACCCGTGCCATTTAGGAATTATCATGAAGTTAACCAAAACATTAGCCCTTGTTGCCAGCCTTGTTATTGCTCCTATTGTGTCAGCTGCACCTGCGACTGATGTCTCAAATGAATATGCATTAAAGCAAAAGCTTACAGATACCTTGGGTGTCAATGTGTCGTTAATTCAACAATCTCCAATTGATGGTTTATATCAAGTACTAACCGATCGTGGAGTGTTATACGTGACCAAAGATGGCGCTAAGCTGTTTCATGGCAATCTGTATGATATCGACAAAGGGATGAAAAATTTAACCGAGGCTGCATTGGCCGGTCCTCGTATCGAACTGTTGAAACCATTTGAAGATGAGATGTTGGTTTATAAAGCTAAAAATGAGAAACACGTTGTCACTGTGTTTACTGATGTCGATTGTGGTTATTGCCGTAAGCTACACAGTCAGATGCAAGGCTATAATGATTTAGGTATTACCATTCGCTATTTAGCATATCCTCGTGCGGGTATTCCTTCTGCTAATGCTGATGAGATGCAAGCGGTATGGTGTGCTAAAGATCCTCTCAAAGCGATGTCAGAAGCAAAGTCAGGTGGTAAGGTCACTGCCGCGAGTTGTGATATCGATATCGCTGCTCAGTATAAGCTAGGCACATCTTTTGGTATTAACGGTACTCCTGCGTTGATTTTAGAAAATGGTGTTATGGTGCCGGGTTATCAAGCACCAGCTGACTTATTACGCACCATCGAAGCAAACTTATAAAGCATATTGATAAATCAATGTCGTAAAACGTGTGCTAAAAACGTAAAATTAAGGTGAGCTTAGGCTCACCTTTTTGTTATGCTTATTTCTCATATTACCCGATTAAGGTTGCCTTTTGTCTCATAGAATAGTCCGACGTCCTCAGGTTGATGATAGCCATTTACCCGCCTCTTTATCGCCATTATTGAAACAACTTTATGCTCGCCGTGGTGTGACTGAAGACAACTGTGATTTATTACTCAGTAAGTTATTACGCCCCGAGACGATGAAAGGGCTAGCGGAAGCTGCCATTGTCATTGCCGATGCCATTGCTGCTCAGCGGTCGATACTCATAGTTGGGGATTTTGACGCTGATGGTGCTACCTCAACTAGTGTATGTATGCTGGCACTGAAAATGATGGGGGCTCAGAATATTGATTACCTCATTCCAAACCGTTTTGATTATGGCTATGGTTTAAGTCCTGAAATTGTTGCTGTGGCATACTCTAAAAATGCCGATGTATTAATTACTGTTGATAATGGTATCTCTTCGATTGAAGGCGTGGCTGCAGCCAAGTTATTGGGGATGACCGTTGTCGTGACAGATCATCACTTGCCCGGTAATACCTTGCCTAACGCTGATGTTATTGTAAATCCAAACCAGCCAGGGTGTCAGTTTGCCAGTAAGTCTATTGCTGGTGTTGGGGTGGCATTTTATCTTATGTCAGCACTGCGCGCCGAATTAAGGCAACGTAATTGGTATCAACTACAACACATTGTAGAGCCTAATCTCGGCTCATTGTTGGATATTGTTGCTTTAGGGACGGTTGCTGATGTGGTGTCGCTAGACACTAATAATCGTATTTTAGTCAATGCAGGTTTACAGCGTGTTAGAAGTGGTCGTTGTCGTGTCGGTATTACTACTTTACTTGAAGTGGCAAAACGTAGCCCTGAAAAGATGGTTGCCGCCGATTTTGGCTTTGCGGTGGGCCCCAGATTAAATGCTGCTGGTCGTTTGGATGAAATGGCTTTAGGGGTTGAGATCTTACTGTGTGAAGACATCATGCTTGCAAGAAGAATGGCTGCCGAATTAGATGGCTTGAACCAAGAGCGCCGTGAACTTGAAACGGGTATGCAGCAAGAGGCATTAAAGAGTCTATCGAAAGTATCACTAAATGAGGATGATTTACCTTGGGGGATTGCTATCTTTCAGGATGATTGGCATCAAGGGGTGATTGGTATTTTGGCCTCACGGATTAAGGATCGCTATCATCGGCCGGTTATTGCTTTTGCTGATGCCGGTGATGGGACGATTAAAGGCTCGGCTCGTTCAATTAAAGGCTTGCACATGCGCGATGTGCTCGAGCGTATCAATAGCCTCTATCCAGGGATGATAACTAAATTTGGCGGCCATGCGATGGCTGCAGGACTCTCGTTAAAAGCTGATGTGTTTGAACTCTTTACCCAAGCCTTTGATGATGCCGTGAGGGAGGTATTAGATTATGAGCAACTCACAGGAGAGCTTCTGTCTGATGGTGAGTTACCGAGTGATTTAATGACGCTCGATATGGCCTTTTTATTACGTAATGCTGGGCCTTGGGGGCAGTCATTTGAAGAGCCGCTATTTGATGGCATGTTTAATGTTGTCCAGCAGCGTATCGTCGGCGAGAAACACTTAAAGCTATTATTAGAGACGCAGTGTGGCAGCACTATGTTAGATGCAATTGCCTTTAATGTGGACTTAGCCATATGGCCTGATGCAACGATTAAACATGCTCGCGTGGTTTATAAGCTTGATGTGAATGAGTTTAGAGGTAACCAAACCGTGCAGTTAATGGTGGATTACATTGAACCCTTGTAATCGCAATTTAATTGTTATTTAGCTTAGAGTTTTAGGTTTGTTCTGTGTTCTAAGAGCAACAGCACTGTAGCGTTAACTTGTCGATACAACTAAAACAAAAAGGCCTCGCAATGCGAGGCCTTTTTGTTAAATCTTATAAAGTTATTTGGTACAGGTGAGAGGACTTGAACCTCCACGCCCTTGCGAGCATCAGCACCTGAAGCTGACGTGTCTACCAATTCCACCACACCTGCAAAACATGTATCGCGAAATAACTTTATTTTTATTAGTCGCAGTAGCCACCAATATCAATATGGTGCCCGAACCCGGAATCGAACCAGGGACACGAGGATTTTCAATCCTCTGCTCTACCGACTGAGCTATTCGGGCGACGGACGCAATTTAAAGGATTTTGACCTGTTGAGTCAACTTGTTTTTAATGTTTTTATCAAAATTTGTTTCGTTTGAACGTATTTTGGTCGTATCGAATATTATTCGGCCAAAGCATCGTATTGTAATCAATACTGCATTTCATGATGGTTAGTGGATTAAATGATGTTAAGGTGCCTTTTTTACCCGTGTCATCAGCACGCAAAGTAAAAATACCGTTAACTATGTAGCGATGAGATCTGCTGATATTGTTTAGTTAGGTATAAAAAACGCTCCTAGGAGCGTTTAATACTAAATACCAGTTGCTGTCATTTGACTAGTTAGATACAAGCTCATTATTTGGAAAGTTAGCTTTCATTACTGTTTTGACGTTTTGTTGAAGCTTTTCCTGACCTAGCTCCTCATACGCTTGAGCCATAATTTCTAATGCTCGTTCGGTTGAAGGCGTTCCTGGAAACTTCTCCATCACTGATTGAGCACGAACAGCAGCAGCACTCCATGCATTCATTTTAATATAATATTCAGCAACTTGGATAGAATATTTAGCTAAACGGTTCTTTAAGAACTGCATACGTTGTTGTGCATCAGCAGAATACTTACTGTCTGGATACGATTTAATCAATCTATCGAAATCTTTAAATGCATCTTGGGCATATTTAGGATCACGATCGGTACGATCAATATTCATTAAATCGTGAAATAAGTAATTATCTGCCTGCATATTCGTTAAACCACGCATATAATAGACGTAATCTATATTAGGATGCGTTGGATTGAGGCGTAAAAAGCGATCAATATTGGCAAGTCCTGATGCAGCATCATCCATTTTGTAATACGCATAAATCAAGTCTAATTGAACTTGAGTTTTGTGCGGACCAAATGGAAAACGAGAGTCCAATGCTTCAAGTGAACGGACGGCTTTAGAGTAATTACCTAATTCCATTGACGTTCTTGCTTGAGAATACAGGACCTCAGGTGATGCTTTACTGGCAACATCATCGTCTTCAGGACTGCTACTACAGGCTGTTATAGCCAGTGAAAGTAATACTAGGGCGGCACCTTTGGCAATTTTATTCATACTTGAATTTAATTCTTTTTAAGTTGTTGTTAAGAATTTTTCCATTTCACGGTAAAATAGAAAACATCCGATTGTAACAGATAGCACATTCACTTTGGACCCCTAAACTGGGGTACGGTTCCTATGACACAAGAGATTAATCTAAAAAGCGAGATAACAGCAACACAAACTGGTCTGAGATTAGACCAAGCATTAGCTGGTTTGTTCCCTGACTACTCGCGCACACGCATCAAGGAATGGATCCTATCTGGTGCAATTACTGTTGACGGTATCACAGTCGACAAGCCACGGGAAAAGGTTTTCGAAACTCAACTGATTGAAGTGACCGCCACTCTTGAAGAAGAAGTGCGTGCACAAGCGCAAAAAATCGATCTCGATATTATTTATGAAGATGATCATATTATCGTGGTTAATAAGCAAGCAGGTTTAGTTGTGCATCCAGGTGCGGGTAATGCCGACGGCACATTGATGAATGCACTGTTGCATCATTGTCCTAGTATCGAGCTCGTTCCACGCGCTGGTATCGTGCACCGTTTAGATAAAGACACCACTGGGTTAATGGTTGTAGCCAAAACGGTTGAAGCGCAAACGCATTTAGTTGCAGCATTACAAGCTCGCGATATTGTTCGTGAATACGAAGCGATTGTATTGGGCACTATGACTGCGGGTGGCACGGTTGATGAACCTATCGAGCGTCATGCTACTAGACGTACTCAAATGGCAGTGATCCATGGTGGTCGCCCATCGGTGACTCATTACCGTGTTGCTGAAAAATTCCGTGCTCATACTCGTTTACGTTTACGTTTGGAATCTGGTCGTACACATCAAATTCGTGTTCATATGGCGCATATTGGTCATGAGTTAGTTGGCGATCCTGTTTATGGTGGCCGTCCTCGCCCACCTAAATCAGCTAGCCCTGAGTTTTTTGAATTACTCAAAGGTTTTAAGCGTCAAGCTTTACACGCGGTGCGTTTAGAACTTGCTCATCCGTTTACCTGTGAAATTATGACTTGGCATGCGCCTATTCCTGATGACATGGTTGAGCTGACAAAAGCACTACGAGTTGACACTGAGCTTAACCCGATAGTTTATTTATAATGCTTAAGCACGATTGGCCAATACCTGAAAATGTTGCCATTGCGATAACAAATCGCTTTGGTGGTGTTAGTGTTAGCCCTTTTGATAGTTTAAATTTAGGCTTACATGTAGGCGACAAGCCTCAAGATGTATTGACTAATCGTGCGATATTAAGTCAGCAATTTGCATTACCGGCAGAGCCTACTTGGCTCGAGCAAGTTCATGGTACTAACATTGTCGAACTTCAAACATTGGCGGCTGATAGTGCTTTAACCTTTGCCGATGGCAGTTACAGTAATCAGTTTGGTCATGTATGTGCGGTAATGACGGCGGATTGTTTACCGATATTATTATGTAATCAACAGGGCACTGAAGTTGCTGCTGTTCATGCTGGTTGGCGTGGCTTATGTGAGGGAGTAATCGAGCAAGCATTAGCGATGTTTCAGTCTCCAGCGGCAACATTAATCGCTTACTTTGGACCAGCAATTGGCCCTAGTGCATTTGAAGTGGGTAGTGAAGTGCGCGATGCTTTTATGAGTAAAGATCCACAGGCTTCAAAGTGCTTTGTTCCTCATAACACCAAATATTTCGGAGATTTAGTCGGATTAGCTAAGTTGCGCTTATCTGCAGCTGGTGTACATCAAACCTATAATGCCGATGTTTGTACCTTTGCAGATCCACATTTTTTTTCCTATCGCCGCGATCAGCAAACAGGTCGAATGGTATCATTAATTTGGCTTAAATCTTAGCCTGCTATTATTGACAGTATCCAAGTCTAAAAAATAATCGATTTGTTGATCTAGATTAAGTTTTAACCTTGAATTTACATTAAATGGCCCCATCTTTAAGTTAACAAATTATTCGTTTCTGAATTAATTTCCCATTTTATCAGTATCAGATTCCTAGGAGGTTGTATGAGACTCGATCGTATGACTAATAAGTTTCAAATTGCCATTTCTGATGCCCAATCATTAGCATTGGGGCGCGACCATCAATTTATTGAACCTATTCATTTAATGATGGCACTATTAAATCAAGATTCTGGCTCTATTCATTCTCTACTCACTCAAGCGGGTATTCGCGTAAGCGCGCTTCGCTCTGCAATTAGCCAAGACTTAGAGCGTTTACCGCAAGTTGAAGGCACGGGTGGGGATGTCCAGTTGGCGCAAGGATTAATTCGATTACTTAACCTGTGCGACAAACTGGCCCAAAAACGTAAAGATAAATATATTTCATCAGAACTCTTTGTTTTGGCTGCATTGGAAAATAACGATCCGCTTGCCAAAGCCTTAAAAGATTCTGGTGCGACTAAAGAATTAATGGAAAAAACCATTGAAGATATGCGCGGTGGACAGAAAGTTGATGATCCTAATGCAGAAGATCAACGTCAAGCACTGAAAAAGTTTACCGTTGATTTAACCGAACGCGCAGAACAAGGTAAATTAGACCCTGTTATTGGCCGTGACGAAGAAATCCGCCGCACGATCCAAGTTTTACAACGCCGTTCTAAAAATAACCCCGTACTTATTGGTGAGCCCGGTGTAGGTAAAACGGCTATTGTCGAAGGCTTAGCACAACGCATTGTTAATGGTGAAGTCCCTGAAGGGATTAAAAATAAACGGGTATTATCATTAGACATGGGCTCGTTAATAGCGGGCGCCAAATATCGCGGCGAATTTGAAGAACGCTTAAAAGCGGTATTAAATGAACTCTCTCAAGAAGAAGGCCAAGTCATTCTCTTTATTGATGAGCTGCATACCATGGTCGGCGCAGGTAAAGGTGAGGGGGCAATGGATGCGGGTAATATGCTCAAACCTGCATTAGCACGCGGTGATTTACATTGTGTCGGTGCAACAACTCTGGATGAATATCGTCAATATATTGAAAAAGATGCAGCATTAGAACGTCGCTTTCAAAAAGTGATTGTTGATGAGCCCAGTGTTGAAGACACTATTGCTATTTTACGTGGTTTAAAAGAGCGCTACGAATTACATCACCATGTGGAAATTACCGATCCTGCCATTGTAGCCGCGGCAACTATGTCACATCGTTATATTTCTGATCGAAAACTACCCGATAAAGCCATCGACTTAATTGATGAAGCTGCGTCGAGTATTAGAATGCAAATTGACTCAAAACCTGAAGCTCTCGATCGATTAGAGCGTCGTGCTATTCAGCTAAAATTAGAAGAGCAGGCGTTAAGTAAAGAGTCTGATGAGGCCAGCCGTAAACGTCTCGAGTTTTTGCAACTTGAGTTAAGAGACGTTGCAAGTAAAGCGGCTGAGATGAATGAAATTTGGCATACCGAAAAAGCTGCATTAGCGGGCACCCAACACATTAAAGCCGATTTAGAACAGGCAAGAATGGACTTAGAAGTGGCTAGGCGTGCGGGTGATTTAACGCGGATGTCAGAATTGCAGTATGGACGGATCCCTGAACTTGAAAAACAGTTAGATTTAGCTTCACAGGCTGAAATGCAAGACATGACATTGCTGCGCAATAAAGTGACCGATGTTGAAATTGCCGAAGTGTTATCAAAAGCTACTGGTATACCGGTATCAAAAATGCTTGAAGGTGAACGAGAAAAGCTATTGCACATGGAAGATGCGCTTCATCATCGTGTTATTGGTCAAAATGAAGCTGTTGATGCAGTCGCTAATGCCATTCGTCGAAGTCGTGCAGGACTTGCTGATCCTCAACGTCCAATCGGCTCGTTTTTATTTCTTGGTCCAACCGGCGTCGGTAAAACTGAGTTGTGCAAAGCATTAGCCAAGTTTTTGTTTGATACTGAGTCAGCCTTAGTGCGTATTGATATGTCTGAGTTTATGGAAAAGCACACAGTCTCTCGTCTAGTTGGTGCACCTCCAGGTTATGTTGGCTATGAAGAAGGTGGATATTTAACCGAAACCGTTCGACGTAAACCTTACTCAGTCATTTTGTTAGATGAAGTTGAGAAAGCACATCCAGACGTATTTAATGTATTACTGCAAGTCTTAGATGATGGTCGGTTAACTGACGGCCAAGGCAGAACGGTTGACTTTAAAAATACTGTTATCATTATGACCTCAAATCTCGGTTCAGATATTATCCAAGAGGGCTTTGGTCATACAAGTTATGAGGATATGAAAGCGGGAGTCATGAATGTGGTGATGCAGAGTTTTCGTCCTGAGTTTTTAAATCGCATCGATGAGTCTGTGGTATTCCATCCCTTAGATGCAGAAAACATTAAACACATTGCCAGTATTCAATTCGAGTTACTGCGCAAGCGTTTGATTGAAAAAGAATTCGATATAGAGTTATCTGATGACGCATTATCTTTAATTGCTGAAGCTGGATTTGATCCTGTATATGGTGCAAGGCCATTAAAACGAGCATTGCAACAAGAAGTAGAAAATCCTTTAGCGCAAAAACTACTTCGCGGCCAATTACTGCCAGGTAAAATGATTAAAGTCGTTGTGGAAGATGGCAAGCTAGCCTTCATTCAATAAGACTCGCTAACCTGAACATCTAATGTCGTTATAACAAAGGGAGCATTTGCTCCCTTTTTCGATTATTGACTCTGACAAAATAAGCTGACTCGCTCGGTATTTTCGGCTATTGCAGCTTGTCTTTGCTCTTCCGTCATAGCAACAGTCTCACCAGTGTCTTTATTTTGTTGATTTAACTTGCTGTGAGTCTGTAACACACTGAGGCTATGTTTAGCATTTTCACAGATATCTTTGGCTTGTTGCTTATCTTTTTCGTTAATAATTTTTGCCGATTTCTCTAGTTCAGTCTCAACCTTGGTAGAAGATTTTTTTTGGGGCACATAAGTGCCAATTTTTGCGGGTTCCATATCTTCAGTATAAATTTTGCGGGCATCTATATTTGAGGGTTGTTGCTGACTGTAATGTACAACTCCAGCATCATCTACCCAAGTATAAATAGTCCCTGCGAATAAGGATGTGCTAAATGCTAAAGCGGCTAAACTGATAACTAAACGCATAATTCCCATTTGAGTATCCTAGAGCTAATTGACGTTATGCTTGAACGTTTCAAAAATATGCTATCTTTGAGTATAAATCCAACATTTGAAACGATAGTGTATAAAGTGTATGCAAAATTCACCCAATCACCCAGTAAAAAATAAAGGTATTTACTTATTACCTAACTTATTTACCACAGCTGGATTGTTTTCCGGTTTCTATGCTGTCATTTCATCTATGAATGGTCACTTCGAGTCTGCTGCTATTGCTATCTTTATTGCCATGATTTGTGACGGACTTGATGGCAGGGTTGCCAGGTTAACAAATACTCAAAGTGATTTTGGTGCTGAATATGATAGCTTGGCCGATATGGTCTCATTTGGTATGGCTCCAGCTATTCTTGTCTACAACTGGGCTTTACAGGATTTAGGTAAAATAGGTTGGTTAGCGGCATTTATCTATTGTGCATGTGCAGCATTAAGATTAGCTCGATTTAATACTCAGGTTGGTGTTGCTGACAAACGATTTTTTCAAGGCCTTGCCAGTCCAGCAGCTGCGGCATTAATTGCTGGCAGTATTTGGAGTGGTTCCGAATATAAGCTCGATCCTACAGACATAAATTATCTCGCTGCATTAATAACGACAATGACTGGACTGCTCATGGTCAGTAATTTTCGCTATCACTCGTTTAAGGAAGTTGATTGGCGAGGAAAAGTGAATTTTGTCGTGATGTTATTGCTGGTGGGAGTATTTGTCATTATCTCTGTTGAACCTGCTATTATCCTTTGCCTTGGTTTCTATATATATGCACTATCTGGTCCTGTGATTACTATTAACACCATAAAGAAGTTAAAAGTAGCGCACATTGTTGGTGATGAGCCGATTGCACCAGACCTACAACAAACCCCAATTCCAGATTCGTCTAATGACATCACTCACGCAGGTGGTAATAGCCATAATGCAAATAAGAAAAGTGAAACTTAAAATATACTCAATTATTAGCATAGTGCTTATCAACAGGGTTCACCGTTATTGCTAATAGGTATAAAGAGTAAAGCCAGCTAGGGTTTTCTCGCAAAACTTAATAAAATGATGTCTTTTTTGACCAATCCTTAAAGTTTGTACTATAGTTTTTATCCCTATTGGTATTAAAAGGGGATCTGGGTGATTGCAAGGTTCCAGTTACCAATAGCTATTTTGCATAAAAATAAACCTCATTGAATGATTTTAGTACTGTGTTGTTTGAATAGTGTTCGGTTGAATGCTGTTTTGCTAAAAACGTTTAAAAAGGCCTTGCACAAAATCTTGTGGTGCCTATAATGCGCATCCACTGACACGGCAGACAGCGAAAGCGGTTACCGAGTTGGGTTGAGTTAGGTGGTTCATATCACTGGATTCAAGGCGAAAAGAAAGTTTGAAAAAACACTTGACGCCGACACGGGAAAGCGTAGAATACGCACCCCAAGCCAACGACCTAGCGTCTTAAGGCGATGTCTGAAAAATCGACATCACGTTCTTTAACAATCTAAACAAGAAATCTGTGTGGACATTCACAGGTATTGAGTTATTCGAAATTGTCTTCTGTTCTTCGGAATGTTGGCAATCAAAAAA
>NZ_JACJER010000360.1:0-286 GCF_014164185.1 Shewanella sp. SG44-6
ATTGATAGAAATCTTGTTGGTGATGTTAATCGTGATGTGCGGGTACAACTCAACCAACATATTGATACCTTGCTTTCTTTGGGGATTCGAGGTCATCAGTATGACAGTTCGACTGTTGATAGTGCTCGAGTTAATTTAACCATGTTGCCACTGGTTGAACGAGCTTATCAGCGTTTGAAAAGTGATTTTGCAAATAGCAGTATTCCAGACTTTAAGCTGGTCGATATATTGAGTTTAGACAGTTTAGATGGGCTGATGTTCATCAGTGGCCGTCAATTCAATCAGG
>NZ_JACJER010000361.1:0-276 GCF_014164185.1 Shewanella sp. SG44-6
GGGATGAGGTTGACCATCTCATAGAAGAAATCCATCATAGTTTGCACTAGCCAGTGGCCTAAAAACATCAATGCAAATAAGGTCACGAGTAAACGTGGTAAAAAACTTAAGGTTTGCTCGTTAATTGAAGTTGCAGCTTGAAAGACCGCCACAATTAAACCAATAAATAAGCCAGGCAAAATAATCGCTGACACAATCAATACAATAATTGACAGTGCTTCTCGAAAGATATCAATGAGCGATTCTGGAGACATAAATACGAGGCCTTATATTCCG
>NZ_JACJER010000362.1:0-272 GCF_014164185.1 Shewanella sp. SG44-6
TCACCTCCGGGTAGGAAGTGGACTCGCCTTAGTTTTTTAGAATATTCAAGACACTTAAACAGTGTGTTGAGAACTCAAGTGTTAATGCTTTCGCATTAACGTTTTTCGCACTAACGTAATCACACAAACGACAACGAATCATCATCCATGCGCCTTTAGTTAGTACTATCAGCTTTCCAAATTGTTAAAGAACAACACTTAACCGGCTTGCGGTGTGTTTCACTCTACTTCCGAAGAAGTTAACAAGTAATCTGTGTGAACACTCACATGCA
>NZ_JACJER010000363.1:0-271 GCF_014164185.1 Shewanella sp. SG44-6
TAACCGATGCTTGTAATTGCGGTAACCCATACCCGTAAAAGCGCGATAGCGAGTGATTAGAAAAGACACTTGTGGTTTTGTTGTCGCTCAGTGTGTATTTCATTAAGCGGGTTTCGGTTGTGGGTATGCCTCGACGAATAGAAGGATATTTAGATTCGATTAAGATGACATCATCATTTGCCCAGGTTAACGATAAGATGACAAATTTTTGGTTGTCAGTCTGTAATGGGAAAATATCTTTATTGGTTTTAATGTCGCGAATAGAGTGTAC
>NZ_JACJER010000364.1:0-269 GCF_014164185.1 Shewanella sp. SG44-6
TACTGGCCACACTGACTAATTGCTTAGGTTTAAGGCACAAAACAAAAAGGCCACTCGAGTAGAGTGGCCTTGCTGTGTTCTTTGGCACCTAGAACTGACCTACTCTCGCATGGGCATACTGGCCACACTGACTAATTGCTTAGATTTAAGGCACAAAACAAAAAGGCCACTCGGTTAGAGTGGCCTTGCTGTTTTATTTGGCGCCTGGAAATGACCTACTCTCGCATGGGGAGACCCCACACTACCATCGGCGATACTGTGTTTCACTT
>NZ_JACJER010000365.1:0-266 GCF_014164185.1 Shewanella sp. SG44-6
GCCAAAGTATTAGTTATTGGTGCTGGTGTAGCCGGTCTTGCCGCTATTGGCACAGCAGGCTCGCTAGGCGCCATAGTTCGCGCATTTGACACCCGCCTTGAAGTGGCGGAGCAAATTACCGCCGCAGGTAAAGTCCCACCAGCCAAAGTATTAGTTATTGGTGCTGGTGTAGCCGGTCTTGCCGCTATTGGCACAGCAGGCTCGCTAGGCGCCATAGTTCGCGCATTTGACACCCGCCTTGAAGTGGCGGAGCAAATTACCGCCGC
>NZ_JACJER010000366.1:0-265 GCF_014164185.1 Shewanella sp. SG44-6
GTGATTCAACTCTGAACTTGAGGACGTTGAAGAAAATAGCGTGAGCCTGACAGGACGTCAGGCTAGCTTTCGTTGGCCAGGGATGGCCTATCGGAAGCGTTAGCATTTTCACTCCTTATTACAAGATAGGCCGAAGCAGGTTTCAAATGAAATTAAAAGCTTGTTCAATCCCCATGGCGACCTTTTCGCAGCTGTTGTTTTGTAAATAGCGAAAATGTTGCGGGGCGGCTGGGCTAATTCATTTATAAAGAGTAAAGAGGGAATA
>NZ_JACJER010000367.1:0-260 GCF_014164185.1 Shewanella sp. SG44-6
ACATTTCCAAATACAATAATATCAAGCATTTAAACAAAAAATTAACTTTTTCTTTCATTTATCACTTAAGCCATTTATCATGATTTTCACTAATTATTAGTCGAATTCACCAACAATTTTGCGAGTAAGCTAACTGTGAGCAAACAATTCCAGCAAGATAATCTCATCGGCCAATCTAATGCTTTGCTTGAAGTATTAGAACATGTGTCTAAAGTTGCGCCATTATCAAAGCCTATACTCATCATTGGTGAGCGCGGTAC
>NZ_JACJER010000368.1:0-260 GCF_014164185.1 Shewanella sp. SG44-6
ATCGTCTAGTAATACACGATAATTACCTCGACCTGGTAGCTTATGTCCTTTTAATCGCCCTTGAGCAATCCATCGACTTACGGTGCGCTGGTGTACATCGCAATATTGCGCAATGTCACTGGGTCGTAATGTCTTCATAGAATGTTATCCATCATATATCTTGATTAATTAACCGTTATAGCATAACTTAATCTAAGAGACAAATAAGACAAGCGAGAAATTAAGGACATTATGAGCTCATTAGAAACATCAATGCCTAT
>NZ_JACJER010000369.1:0-259 GCF_014164185.1 Shewanella sp. SG44-6
ATTTGAATGCATAAAACTGCAAGAACACTCCATAAATGGCTAATGCTTTTTCTCGGACTACAGTTCGTTATTTGGTCAGTGACAGGAACATATATGGTGTTTATGCATATTGACTATATTCATGGTGATTCGCTGGTCAGTAAACTCACGTCGGTAATCGGCTCATTACCAAGGTAATAATATTGGGCTAATGCAATGGCTGTTGTTTGATTAAGTGGCGATAAACGTTCCCCTGTCTGGGCATTTAGCATTAGCTGCT
>NZ_JACJER010000036.1:0-38011 GCF_014164185.1 Shewanella sp. SG44-6
TGCTGACGTGGACAGTTTAGCCGAATTGAATTGAATGCTGACGTGGACAGTTTAGCCGAATGGATTGAAGTAAGGCCTCAGGGCTAGTCTCTGCAGAACCCGAATGACTGTTAGTGTTAGTTAATCTAAATGAGATAAATACTGGTGTGGACAGTTTTAGTCATTTGATGTTTTCACTAGTTCAGTAATTACTTGAGGGTTTCGGTTAGTTACCAACTATTTTTCCGTCTAGATGCTAATTTACGGTGTGGACATTTGAAAGGTGGAGTTAATTTTATTTGTTTAACCTGTAGATTTTCGACTAACAGCAGTCAGTTTGATTTTCATTAAAGCGATCTTTTGATCGCTAAAATAGATCCTTGTTGTGGACATCTGAAAACTTTGTAAGTATATTGGCCAAATACTACAGTTCCAACGAAAAATGTTTTACCCAATTAATGGTTTTTTGAGTGCCTAAATGACGAATAGAACATCCTTAAGTTTGCCAGAGAATGACTTGGTTAGGTTTAGTAATGAGCTAATCAAGACGCCTTTTAATCTGAACAAAAATGAACGTTTAGTTATTTTGTTTTCTCTGTCGTCAATCAATGGTTATCAACCTAATCCTGGTAAGATTAAATTTTCGACGGAGGAGTTTGCCGATAAGCTTCAGTTGATAAAAGGTAATGAAGCGTATAAGCCTCAAATCAACCGGTTAAGAAGGACGATTAAACAGGTCTTGAATGATTTACTTGTTAAAACCTTCACTTCTGAGTACATCGATAATGATTCCGGTAAACTTCGCGAAAGAAAAGTAAATTGGTTAAACGAATTAGATTCACCAATTGATGAAGAAGATGGTGACTTCATAATCGAGTTTTCTAGTTTAGTTGAGCCCTTCCTATTTAATTTAAAATCTAATTATTCAGAGTTTCAACTTGCCCAGCTTCCAAGAGATAAAGATCATGCGTTGAGTATCAATTTCTTGCTCCTAAAAGGGCAATACTTAAAATTTGATTGGCTAAGCCAAAAAATTGATCCGGATACGAGGGTTGTCACTACGGTTGTAGAAATTTCCTCACTCAAAAACTATTTAGGGTTAGGGACTAAATACGCTGATTGGAGAGACTTTAGGAAGAGGGTTTTAACACCAGCTGTAGATGAGATTAATTTAAGGTCTAAAGTTAGTGTTAATTTTGAAAATGTCTTGGTTAACGGTAAGACGGGTAGGATTAGGTTTTTACATGTTCCTGAGATTGTTTCAAGTAAGATCAATGTAAAACCTCTCCGTCCCAAACTTGTCAAGCGTAAGAGGTTTATTCCTGGGTCGCATGCTGAAGGTGCATGGAAAAAAGAGAATTTCACAATACTCATAGAATACCGTAAAGCATTAAAAACATATGACCCTAAAACTGAATTAGCAAAAATTGATTTAGAACGTTTACACTTATATTCGGAATTTTTTAGTCGAAGTGTTCATGACGAAACTAAGGCCCTTTTAGCTGATATAGCGGCTAAGTCAGCTAAAAGGAAGGCAAAAACAATCGGGGGGAAGCTAAGTTAGTAATTCTCTGAGGCATTAATCGTTTTCGGAGTGCATTGAATGCCATAGTTTAACTAGTTTTAGTTTATCGGTCGTTCGATTTATTAGATCATCAAATGACCTTTTTTTTGCCAATAAAAGATGTATGTTGCTGTCGTTGTTAAATTTAAGATTTTTGTGCCAAGTCAATGCGCTGTTATGAACTATATTGTCTTTATGAGTCGGCGCAAAAGTTAACATAACATCGAAGTGTTTCTTAGTCATTTCTTCTAATGTATCAGCGCAATCTTTTAGCTGTTCCAAACGATCTACGATATCGTTGATTTTGATAACATTAATTCTAATTGACTTTCGGTCAACCCCAGCCAATTTACTTGCATTAGCGTATTTTCTCACATTGAAATAGTATTCATGAATGCCATTAATTAGCTTTGTAGAGCGAATTTGTGTGAAATTAGCAATAATAAAATCAAGGTCAGTTTTAGTGATGTTTATAGACATTTTAAACTATTCTCCAAGTGCCAAATAATGAGTTCCTTTCTCCAGTGACTGTTCCCTCTGTATCACCTAACTTAACTTTTTCATCGATGGTGATCAGGTCTTCTAAGTTAGGCATGAATACTTGGTCGTGGCATGTAAATTGAACCGTAGTTTGATTGTTAAGTTTGATTAGGTTCGACATGTTTGGATGAGTCAACACGTCATTTCGTAAGCATCGCTCGATGGTATCGATAGGAAATGAAATATCGTCCGAACTCAATCCAAATATTGATGCTAATGTAGAATATTCCATAGTCAATTTTTCACAAACGAGCACTAGCTCTTCATGGCTTAATGTTTTTATTTTTGCATTTAATTGTTCAGTATTCATAGTCATCCCCTTATGCGAAAAAAAAGTGCTGTTTGTTTGTACTGTGAACTTTTGTGCTATTTTTGACCATGTTGGCACCAGTTAATACTTTGGTGGCTTCAATCACATAAAAGTTTTTATTCTTTTTTTTATCTACGATAGATAAAAGTCCTTTAATGATTACTAGCAGGGCCAAGACTTTAAGGTTTTGATTTTTTTCCATTATAAATTAACTCCTTACAAATTTAGAGCTTTAATTAATGATTGGTGGTGTTCAACGGGAATCCAACCATCTTCTAGCCATTTTTCAACAGTGCCATTTGCTTGATTTAACTTTGTTGATAACCAAGTAGCTTCTAGTTGAGTAATATCTAAAACCTGACCCTCTACTTTAAGTGATTCTGGGTTTTCTTCGGTCTTGCGGTCTAGAAGGATAGGAATCTGATTCTTAAGACATAGTTTGTGGCCTTTCGAATGAATCCCATAATTTATTAGATTTTGGCTTCCATTTAGGAGTACTGTTTTTCTACTAAATGATAACGAATGCAGGCAGTTCACATCGCATCCGCAAATATCGCATTTATACCGTCTAGTGAAATCGTTTTGATTCGCAATCATGTATGTCACCAACATATTAATTCCCCTAAATGTTAATTCTTCCACTCATCAAAATATGGTAGGTCTATGTCATCGCTACACTTTAGTGATGTTTCCGGATTTTGATGTAATCAACATGATACGGCAGGGTTGCCACTGCCTATTCTGCATCCAGGAATCACTTTGTGGTTTAAATGGTATAACTAATTTCATTTGCTGCAAGGAAGTGGAAGTTAGTATTTATATAATCTCGGATTACAGGTCTAGAAAAAACCCGTTTTTCCGCTTAGCTAACTTAATAACCGATATGCCATCTTTGGTGTAGCCAGTTATGATTTTGTTGCTGATAAAAGTATTAAAGCTCTGCAGGAGTTTTGGTAAAGTTGATTCCGCCTCATCCCAATCTGACTCATGAATTTCTAATACTTCACAGATAGAGCTGGGTCCTTTTTCTAAAGTGACGAATGGAAATTGACGTTTAGGAGTTACCAAGCCAGATAGTTGTATTACATAAAGATAAAAGACCGCCTGGATGTCATAGCTTAACTCTGCAAATTGATAAGCGGCCACAGCAGGGTTACAACTGCGTGACGTTTTTAAATCCGTAGGAAGAATCACATCCCCAAGGAATGAAAGCCAATCTGTACGGCATTTAAGCTTTAATTTGGTCAATGGGTCAGTCACAATAAAGGTAACTTCCGGTACACCTTTTTCAAATAATTTAATTGCTGACTTGTTTCTAGACATTCCGCAATGCAATGCAACAGCTTCTTTGTAATCACTCGGGTTAACAGGTTGTTTTAATGGCATGTTCATCAAGTTTTTGGACTTAATAATTTTGATAACTTCATCTGACGTCACAACTAAATCTTCATCATCTATCAGTTTAGATATTTCTTTGAAACATTCTTCACCAACATTGTTTTTAATATGTTGTAACTGTCTGAAATCAAAGTACATACGGCTTGATTTCCCTAAGGTACTTAAGCGATTAGCTTTTTCGTAAATGGTGCCTGAAGTCTTTATTTTAAAGCGTTCACATTCAGCTTTAAGATCAGCACTTGAATGCATGTCAAGAGGGTAGTCGTTTGGATCTATCAGAATAAATCTACGTTCACTTACTGCGCATGGCCCCTCAAGAACTAATTCGTGAGTAATGTCGCCAACTTCAAAATGCTTAGTAGAAGTTGGTTCTTTTTTCTTATCAGAAAGATATTTTTCATAATAATGCGCTGGGGAAGTGATGTAGGTTTTAAAATGGCTACTGCCATATGCATCTAAGTTCTGATATGTCTTGTTAGGTAAATCTAGATAAATACCATCAACAAGGGCACCGTCCTCATCTAAAAAATTAGGGTTGCCAGAGTCATCATAAGCCGGTTGTGCAAGAGCACTTAACTCTTTGTTTAAGGTGCATACCTTCTTCGTTGGTTTTGTGCTTACTACATTAACTTTTACTGTCGGGGTCTTAATTTGAACATTCGCAGCTATTAGAAGTGAAGGATCAGTACATTCAGCTTCAGGAGCAGTAACGGTGAATTCTGTTGGACCGGCATACGCCTCATCAAAAAAAGCATCAAAACATAAATCCATAATAATTTGTCTCTTGAATTAATTTAATAAGGTAATTACACCACAGAAGTTTTTTCGTGCAAGAAAGTGAGGGTATTTTTTTGGTTAGCTGGTGTTGATTGGTTTATTTGAGGGGGAGTAAAAAAAAACCTACCAAATCAGAGGTAGGTTAAAGATTTTGTGAAGCAGGGCATTCCTGCAAGTAATGGTCTTTACTTAAAGAAGAGGGTTGGGACACTTCTTCTGGTTACTGCTTTGTAACCTATTCACATTTAAATCGACAAACCCATTCTTACACATCCAACGTTAAATGCAAATACATTTTTAGTTTCAACACATTTTGTTGTATAGTAAGAAACTTGGTATTATTGCTGAGTTTTAGTGAATGATTGACAACAAATATTTGAAGAACTTCCTTTGCTTATCGTTAGCAGGAGTCTGCTTTCAGGCTTTGGCGGGGTTAGAGGATGTAGCAATAGATGCTTTGCTTGACGCAAATAGAAATAGTTCAAATACATCTTCGTTAATTACGCCTGAGGTTAGGACTGTATTCTCAGACGAAGATATTAAAAAAGCTCTTTCTGTGCTTGATACGGTCGATTGGTCGCATGCATTGCCTGTTCGGTCACTTATGATGGTAAAAACCAAAGATGGTGAAACGCTCCTAGCTTCTCCAGATGGAAGGCTGTTAATTAAAGGCGGCCTGATAATCGATGGTTGGAATCGGAGGCAAATTCTTACCGAATCGGATGCGAAAAATTCATGGAAGGCTCATTTGTCTAGCTTTGGAATCACCAGTTATGATTTACCTATTTATTCCTACGGGGTAGATAAGCCTGATTTTGACCTTTATGTTTTTGTGGATTCACTTTCGAGTGAAGCTAATACCATTTTATTTGACCAAATTAAAAGTCTTGCTAATCAATATAAGTTTGGTTTGATTCTCACTCCTGTAGCTCAAGGAAAGCCTTCAGGCGCAAGAGGGCGTGAATTATGGTGTGCAAAAGATCAGAATCAGTCGGTTGATTTATTGATGTCAGGTGATGATTATACTGAGATTGAGACGCTTGAGAATTGCGACACTTCTAAAATAATTAAAGTTATTGGCTTGTCTCAATTTATGCAAATTCAACGTTTACCATATTTAATTGCATCTGATGGGACTCATAAGCAAGGTGCGCCTTCTAACTTAGATAAATTTATAAAATCGACAGCAGGTAATTGAGATGAATAAAACATTACTATCGTTGGCCCTAACAGCTAGTTTGTTATCAGGCTGTTCCTCTATGTTTGAGGTCGGTGAGGAGCCAACAGTTTGCCCAATCACGTTAGACCCAGGCATCCCATGCACATCGACCCGTGAAGCACTTGAATTAACTGATTCACCGGATGGAATTAGCCGTGAAAAAGCAAGGCGTATGGCGTTACATTCAAATGAAGATCATGACCACAAACATCAAGAAGCGAAGGTGGATGCTGAGGGTGAGCTGGTGATGCAGGCACCTCCAGCCTATGACTATCAACAAATGAGTAGAGCATATGAAAACACGCAAGATTTGAATCGGATGTTGCCAGCACCAGAGCCAATTGCCGTAAGAAAGCAGCCAAAAATGTTACGAGTGGCGTTTGCCCCTTGGCAAGATAATTTCGGTAGATTGCAAAACGTAGGTTACGTTTATTCTGAAATAGAAGAGCGTAAATACACCTATGGTAGAGAAGCGTTCAATATGCCAGCTCAGATAACTCCATTAAGCATTAGGCAAGTCAGTCTCGAAGATGAGAGAAGGATGAACCAACAATCACAAAATGGTTTAGGTATTCAAACTCGTTCGCCTACAGCTGCAGATAAAGCAGCGCAAATGTCAGGCACTGATAGAGCACCAGCTTTTACAAAAGAGACGTTTAATCAAATAAGAAACAACTAAGATTAGGTAATAAATATGTTTTCTAATGCAACTTCTGATTTGTTATCCGCTCACAAATATAGTGAGGTTATTCATGTTCTAGATAATATCGTAGATGAAGACGGTAAACATTTAGGATACCTTTTGGATGGCGGTTTTTTAGGTAATACCTATCTATGCCCTCCATTATCTGGTGCTTCAATGAAGCTTCTAACCAGTTTAGACAGTTTATTTCGTCGAGAATATGCTGAAAATAGTTTCTTGCAAATTTCATTAGTTGCTTCAGATAACATTACAGATCAACTAGATGCCTTTCATCAAATTCGTGGCCAACGGATGAAGGACTCTGGTGAGTTAGACATGGATGAGCAGGGTTCACATGCTGCTGAATTTCTAAAAAAACTCACAAGGACTACATTGCCTGGCCCGAATATGGATGGGGTCCCACTGCGGCACTTCGAAGTATGGGTCACAATAAAAAATCCTATAAAAAAACAAGTTCCGACTCAAAATGAGATTGAAACCTTTGTAGAGCAAACTAACCAACTTCAGGAAACTCTTAATCAGTTAATGGGATACGCTATTTCTGCTGAACCTGAAATATTTGTCCATAGAATGCAGTTGTTACACAATTCATCAAAAGATGCAGTTTGGCGTAAGGGGGTAAAAGTTAAAGGCCGGCAAGGGTGTTACCGTCCTACACAGCCAATTAAACATCAATATTTAGAAATAGGCTCTACCCTCGAAGTAAAACCATCATCTTTGATCTTCTCAAACGCAGATGGTTCAGAACGTCACATAAAAAGTATTAGTATCCAGGAGTATGCCGAAAACGCAAATTTTGGTGACTTGCATGAATTAGTCGTCGATTGGCTGCACGGTAAAAGTGCCCTGCAAGGAAACTTTACTATTAACTTGAATGTAGAGTTTGCCAAATCAAAAATAGAAAAAGTTTACGGCGCTAAAAGAACAGTCGCTAAGCAAATAGGTGAAGGCCCTTGGGCACGTTGGATTTCATCACTTAAATATGGTCTTCAAGACTTTGAATATTATGAACACTATATTAATGCAGAAAAAGCGCAGCACTGCCGGTATCACCTTAACTTTCAGGTAATGGCTTCATCAGATGATAAATTAGAAAAAACGACTAGAAACTTAATTACTCGCATAGAAGCTCGAGGCTGGAAAGCAATCGAAGACAAAAATATTATGTTGCTTACCTGGCTTAGTTCATTGCCATTGGGCCCAAATACTAATATTGCCGACTTTATAGAACGCTATGATATTTTGCCAAGTAACTTACTGAAGTTTTTTGTTCCTATGATGGCAAGTTGGCGTGGCAATACCGTCCAAAAACCAGTCATGACTTTTGTCGGTCGAGACGGACAGTTAATGATGTTCGATCCATTTACATCAGAGACTAATTATAATTTATTTATTACAGCTACTAGTGGTAGTGGTAAATCTTTCTTCGCTAACAATTTGATTGAAGGTTTGTTGAGTACAGGAAATATCAACCTATTAGGTGATTGTCAGAATAGATTTAACAGTAGCACCTATGATGAATATTCTCAGGAAAAGCCATTTGACGGAGGGCGAGTGTTTGCTATCGACTCTGGTCGCTCATATTCTAAGTTGTCAGAATTAGTCGGAGGTCAATTTGTTGAGGTTGTTCCAAACGAAACGTTCACATATAACCTTTGTCCATTCAAGACAATCGAAGAAGATTTTATCAATGAATACGACTCTAATGATGGAATTGTTAGTAGTGAGCGAAGTCCTATCGGACCTCAAGGTGAAATGCTGCTTAATATTCTAAAGCTTATGGCGTTCCCTATGGGGGAATGTAGTAGTTATCAGTTTTCGCAAATGTCAGTGATTATGTGCCAGGTTTGGAGCGATTATGGTGTAAATGGCTCAATTGATATTGTTGCTGATTTATGTTCTCGACACGAGGATAAGCGAATACAAGAAATTTCAGACCAGTTAACCCCTTGGTGTCGTAGTCGTAAGGGGCAGCATGGTTGGATGTTTAACCAAAATAAGCCGTCAATTCAGTTTGAGAAAAGCTTTGTAGTACTGGAATTGGATGCTTTGAATGGCTCAGACCAAGTTAAAGCAGTAGCAATTATGCTGTGCATTCAACGTATTCAACAAGAAATGTTCAGCCATGAAGAGTCTAAAGCTTCCATTCGTAAAATGTTCTTGTTGGATGAAGCTTGGGAGCTACTTAAAGATGATAAGAGTGCAGATGTTTTAACTCGCGAAGTATTGAAAACCCTAGCAAAATTCCTTGAGTCAGGATGGCGAAGATTCCGAAAGTATAACTCACTCGGGTGTTGTATAAGTCAGTCAATTCGTGATGCTACTGAAAGTCCTGCAGGTATTGCAATGGCCAGTAACTCTGCTCACATGATGTATCTAAGACAAAATGACGAAGAGCTGCAAGCGTTCAAATCAGAGGGGCGTTTTAGTAATCAAACAGACTTCATGCTTCTAGAGAGTGTTCACACTAATCCACCATATTATTCAGAAGTATTAATTAAGACTAATGGGTCACAGGATATTGGTCGCTTGTACTTATCTAGAGCTAAAGGCCTTTCATACAGCACCAACCCAAAAGATAAGAATCGAATTAATAATGTAATGGCTCAAGGTAAAACGTTGTGGGAAGCATGTCGTGCAATAGCTATAGAGGAGGGGCATGAATCCGCTGATCCAGAAGGTTAGGTGTTATGTGATGCCTTAAAATCGTTAGGGCATCACATTTTTATTTGATGGCGCAATCATAAAACCTTTGCATACTGTTTTCACTGACGCCATCGTTCAAAAAGGTATCGCAGTGATAATAATCCTGTGGAGTGCCACGTATAACATTCATACAATTAAATAAAACGTAGTACTGTCCAAACGTAGGTGATGCACCTACTCGCGTATTGTCATAAGCCAATTTAATTAAATCCTGGTCAATGGCCTGTTTAGTGACATTAGTTTTGTCAGCAAATGACGCAATCAATAACGCATTGTAAATTCCAGCCTTAGCATTAATGCTATTAGTTGTTCTGTGTGCAGTGTACGGGTTAAAATTAGCACCTTGCCGATATGCATCATCGAAATATCGATATTGCGATGCAACACTTGAGCACATTTCAGTTTCACTTGTTGTTTGTTCAGCGGCTGATGCATAACTAAGTGATGCAGTTAAAAGTAACAATACCAATGGTTTAGTTTTTATAATCATTGTGCTTTACACCTCATTTAGGGATTTTTTATTATACACACTTTGTTGGAGCGTAATAGGTTAAAATGGGATTATTAAAGGATCAACTTGAAGATGGAATTCTATACTCACACTACGTCAAAGTAGGTTTATCTAACCTTGATAGTGAATCGTTACCATCCCCTCCAGAATTGTTAATACGGGCACTTGACTTATATGCTAGTGATGATACTGAGCTATCTGATTACATTGCATTAATTGAATCAGATCCGGCAACGTCACTTAGAGTGTACAAGCTTGGTAATTCGGTAATGTATTCTGTAAAAACCGTTAATAAAAAGTCAAACTTGAAGAGCATCGCTATCCGCTTAGGACTTGCTTCATTAGAAAACCTAGTTGTTTCATCACTAATGGAGCAAAGTTTTCAATCAGACTCTGACCAAGCAAATAAGTTGTTAAGATCTGTTTGGGGTAAAAGTGTTTTTATTGCAAAAGCTTTGGAGCTCAACGGTGGCGACTACCTTACAGGTCTTCTATGTCAGGTTGGGATTTTACCAATTTTGCACGAGCTTGAAAAATCCGAATCAACCTCAAAAATAATTAATGAAACAGATTTATTGGCAGCAATTTCAATAATTACTCCCAAATTATTAACTTGTTGGGGTCTGAGTGATTTAGCTTCTAAAGTGGATACTTTCTTAGGCGTTAAAATAAATGACAATTCAACCATCCCGTTGAATTGTCAACAAATCGCCATAGCTAGCTATAATGTATTTTCCACGGATTCAGACGATTACTTGTCAGATTTATGCTTTCCTGTTGATGTAAATTCAAAGATAGAATCGACAATTGATCATGCTTCAGAATTTTATAATTCAATATTAACTGAATAAAAAAGGGCCTACTTCCTTGTAGCATTTGGTTTCTGATGTACCTTGTGAGCATCAACCTTTGGGGGGCTCATGCTTATACCTAATGCACTAAAAAGTATTGGAATTCAAGAAATGTGGCAGTTACCTATGGTAATGCCACACAAATACTCTAACAATAATTATGTAGTTAGTGATTTCTGTCATTTCAGTGAAATATCGTTGGAAATGAAAATACTTTGTCGCGGTACGTTACTCAGTTGCTCCCAAGTAAAATATATGAATAACAAAGCTCCGTTTGTCACAATCCAGATTCTGGATGTCAATGGTAACTCATTGCAAACCAATATTTTTGGTACCGGTGCTGTTCTAACATCTTTTTTAGGCCTATATAAGCAAGGTGACATCGTTCACCTTTCAGGTAAGCCGGTGTTTCAACGTGGTCAATGGATGTTAAACAACTCAAAGGCCCTTGATGTAAACGAGTTATATAGAATAAATGTCAGTTACTCACTGAGTTATAAAAATAAATCTTTACCGTCCTCTGCTATCAAGTTCGTGGTAGAAAATATTCATTCTTCTATTAATTTAACGTGTGATGCTTTCACCGATTTCTTTAAATCCAAAATCAATAGAAACCAGATACTTAATAATTATATTTGCATACCATTAGGATTAACACTTAGAGAAATCTTAACTGAAATACATTTTCCAACGGATGTGGACTTAGCAGTTGAATATCAGGGATATATTGAAAAACTTGCTGCGTTATTAACTGCTGAAGAGGTTAGAAGTACTGCTTTGAAGTGGGGCAAGGCAAGAACAAAGATCGTATCAAAAACTTATTTTGAACGTTCTAAGCAATTAAGCTTCTCTATGACTCATGAGCAATTCGATTGTGTTGATAAATTATCAAAACTATTTGACTCTGACCATTCGCAAAAAGCGATGTTAATTGGTGATGTAGGTACTGGTAAAAGCTGTGTGATGCAAGTTTTGGCTGCGTCATTTTGTGATGCTGGAGGTCGTGTTGTCTTCCTCGCGCCTTCTCAAAATCTAGCCAACCAGTTGTACGATGAATTATTAGGTTTTTTCCCTGATTTAAACCCTAAGCTTGTTATAGATGGCGTAAAGGTAGATTGGCAAAGGTCTAAAACATCAAGGTTATGGGTAGGCACCACTTCATTATTTTTCCAAGATTGGCATGTACCATTTGACCTTGTTATTGTAGATGAGCAACAACGATACTCGGTTGAGCAGCGTGAAACTCTCTGTAAAGGTGGTGGGCATCTATTAGAGTCTACTGCTACTCCTATCCCTCGTTCTGCAGCATTATTAAAGCATGGGTTTATTAATCAGTTTCATTTAACCGAATGTTTTACAGAGAAAGAGCTAATTTCGAAAATTCATTATTTAGGTGATCGTAAATATTTATTTGAAAGAACATTGTCAAATTTAAAAGCAGGGAATAAGTTACTTGTCATCTGCGCTCTTAAATCTGATAGCGATTCGAATTTAATGGCTAACATCACCAGTGCAGAGAAAGCATATATCTCTTGGCAGAAATTTGTCGATAAATACCGACAAGATTTGCCCATAGGTACTAGTGTTGGCATTAGTCATAGCGGTCAAAGTAACGAAGATAATACTAAGGCTATAAACAACTTTAAGAATGGCGACATAAATATCCTTATTTCTACTACTATCGTTGAAACAGGATTAACAGTACCAGATTTAAACCAAATAATTGTGTTGAACCCTGAAAGGCTCGGGTTAGTGCAGCATCATCAGCTTAGGGGCAGGTTGGCGAGGTTCGGTGGTATAGGGTTCTACGACCTTTATTGCAACAAACAAATTACAGATAGAACTTTAGCGAGGCTCGAGTTAGTGTGCTCATCCACATCAGGTTTGCACTTAGCTTTTGAAGACATAAAACAAAGAGGGTTTGGTAACCTGTCTAGTGAATCACGAACAAATTCTAAAGCTCAAAAAGGAGTTTTGAATAGCTATATCTATGGTCGCAGTGTTTCACCTGAAGCACTTGATTCTGCAGTGGCCTTCTCAAAATGAATCATTGGGCAGTTACTGAATCAAGAAATTCAGCATTCAAAACTATCAACATATCTTGCGGCTTGTAAAACCTGTGTGTAGTATGCAACACATAATATTATAGTTGTGAGAAATTATTTTGATTACTTTAGAGTTTAAGAAAACCATATTGCAGTCAGCCATTTTTGGTGGAGTGTTATTTTTTGGAGTATCCAGTGGTATTAAAGTAGGTCTGAATCAACAGGATATCAGCTACGATAGTCAATCACAGTCTAATTCCACCGTTAATAAAAACTTCCAGGCTGCTAATATTGGTATCCCTAAAACATTACAAAATTTGTTTGATAAGAGTCCTAGAAACAAACTAATCGACTCTTTTGAAGTCAGTGAGTCAGGTGTTGTAGCTAAAGGGTGGTTGGTTGATCTGGGTGGAACTCAACAGTTATATTGGAGTTTTGGTGAGTTTGTTGTCGCGGGTGCGTTAGTAGGCTCAGATGGAATAAACTTAACAGATAAATTTATTTCAGATAAATCTCCTGGATTAAATCCTGCTTTGTGGAGTCAATTAACTTCAGCAATGCATATTCAAGCTAGTCCAACCGTTAATCCAAATGTCGATAATGCCCTTTATGTTTTTTATGAACCTTTTTGTGGCGCGTGCTCAGCTTTGATGAACAGGCTGATTCCTTTGATGTTAAGTAATGAAATCGATGTAAGATTAATCCCTGTAGCTTGGCTTAGTCCAGATTCACCTGGTGCAATTCAAGCCTTAGTTGATGGAAAATCAGAAGCACTGGCTATCCATGAAAAGCTCAAACAAAGCGGCAAGAAAGTACCAACTGCTGATGCCACTCCGGAGACTAAAGCAAGTATTATAAGAAATGGTGATTTAATGTCTGCTATGGGGGTAACCGGTACTCCTGCAGTTATCTATAAAGACGCATCCGGTAAAGTAATTAACTTAGGTGTAGCTTCTGATTCAGAGTTAAGTGAAGCTATAAGAGTAATTAAGTCGCGAGGTTAAATGGAATGTTGTCTAGGTACATTTTGCTGCCTCTTCTCGCCTTGCTACCTTTTAGTTTAACTGCTGTAGAGCTTGACACTGAGAATAAGCAATTGGTTAAGGCGTTATCAGAAGCTGGTGTAGATGGTAGTGTTTTGAATATTGAGTTAACTCGTTATGCAAATGGCTTGAGAAAGATGTTAGAAGATAACATTGATGTTCAACTCGAAGGGTCGAAGCAGATTAAAGCAAGTTCAAATTGCCTTGATATGCTAGGTTATGAGAATTCAATGGTTGATAATCTAAAGCATAAGATATTTAAAAGTCTAATTGTTGGTTTTGATCATATGGATAAGATAGACCATGTGGAACAAGTAGAGAGAACTCTAATTACAACAGCTGATTTATTTAAATTACCAACACTGGATGATTGTTCAGTAGATTCTCAGAAATTAGTAAATCAATAACATTTACCAATACCTAACTCAAAGTCGCTCTTCTCAGAAGATGCGGCTTTTTTTTATTTTATTTTAAAATCCTGTGTGTTATTTACACAATGTCTTGGTAACTTAATCTTGCATGTATTATCATGTGTGTTGGATTTTATGTATAGCGAGGGTTGGATGAGATATCTCCAGTTAGTTAAGGGCGGCATGGTGGCTATGGCCATAGGGATGAGTCCTGTTGTAAATGCAGTTTCAGGTATTACGATAACAGGGGAGCTGGTTGGGAAATCGCCAGATGTTGTCCTTCCCGCTGTCGCTGATACAATTGCAAATGTAAAGCCAGTTAGTTTTAAAGCAAGTCAAGGTGCCGGTGCCGGTTGTTTATTAACTTCTTCGGTTGAGTTTGCTAAAGCACATTTGCAAAAAAATGGTGATTTGCTATGCCTTTTTGAGTGGGTGCTGCCTTCAGGACTCACATCTAATGCGGGTGTTGCTTCAGGTTATTTTGCTAATTATGGGGATCAAGAGGTAGGTTACAACGTTTCTATCTTTAGCGGTTCAAATCAAGAAAAGATATTAGTTGAATCAGGGCGTATGAGTGTTCAAGTGGCTCGGGCCACGCTTCCACTTATCATAAGTTACTCTACCACTGTTTCTTCAGGCACTAAACCTGGTAAGTCCGTAACATCATATAGCCGTAACGACCTTCTAAAAACGATTCAGGTTAGTGTTGAACCTAAACCATATCCACAGCGAGTCTTAATTAAATCAATTGGCAGTTGTGACGTTGCAGAGGGTGCAGGTAATTGTTCTATTAGTGCTGCATCAACTACAGTGAGCAATGATGATTCTATTAAGGGAATTCGAACTTTTGAGGTTGAGGCTGATGCTTCAAACGGTTATTTTACGACACAAAAAATAGTCACCAAGGATTTGTATGATTTAGGTTGGGATTATCGTGCGCCCTCTTTAAATGATTATAATATGCAAGCTGTTAGTGCGGGTAATGAAAAGCTGTTAACAATCCCAGTAAACGAGCAAACAATAGTTATTAGCAATGAAAAAGCTATTCTAGTAGTTGATACGCCTCATTATGGGAAAGAGGGTACTTGGTGGCACCCAATAGCGACGTTGAAGCTCCAGCCAGATCCATTATACAAACCTGTCATACCAACCTATCAATTGGGTGGGGATGACATGCTTAATTTAGCCAGTATGATCTCGTTGCCAACGGGAGAAATGTTACTCAATCCAATTAATACTTCACAAATAGGTGACAAGTTCATTTTTGAATTTGCACTTAGCGATGTTCCTGATGGGGTATATTATTCTGTTGCTAATGTTAAAGATGCTTATGGGAATACTTGGGAAGGAAATGTATTAGATTCCAAACCCATAGATCGCTATCCACCTGAAATTCGTGTTTTCACGACAAATGGTCAGCCCCTTTCACCATCAGATCCTGTCTACTTTTTTGATGAAGTCATTGTTGCAGCTGTAGACTCTATGTCAGGTGCTGGAGAGGTTGTTTCAGCGAAAGTTAATGGTAATAGTGTGTTAGGGGAAAGTGTTGCCGAAGGTTTTGAATATTTAAAACGCTTACGAAGTTCAGACTATGAAATTTCACCTAATCAAGACCTAACAATTGCCTTAGTTGTTCAGGATAATGCTGGGAATAAATCCACCGCAGAATTGCCAATTCGATACATGCCAGTTGCCTGGGGCCTTGATGATCGTTCAGCTACCTATAAGCGTTCTGTCCAGAAAATAGGCTTCCCGTTAAGGCAAACATTAGGTCCTGGTTGTAATATTTACGAATCGTTAGGTATTGCTCGTGCTTCAAGAACTAATTATACATATAAATGCGGAGTCGAATGGGTTAGCACTCCATCAGGAACAAACGGTGGTTGGGATAGGCGTCTTCAAACGCTTATGGGAGCCTTTAACAAAAGTAATAATGCCACTAGTGAAAATACTGCCTATTACAATGTGTGGATGATCAACAAAAATGGTGTTGAGTCAATTGCATATCGTGGAGAACAAAAATTTGATGTTCAAGAGCCAGTAAAACCATTATTAAGCATTAACACTTATCGTGAATACAAACCTGGGATATTTGTTACAGGTGTAGATGGAGGCTATATAACTTCTACTACGGCTGAGTTTGATAATGGTGATCTCAGATATGAAATTGACACTGATTCATCAAATACTATTTACGAGTATTCTCAAACGGGGTTTGTTGCAAAACAAGCACGTTTGTCGCGGTCTTTGACTGTAGAACCTGCACCATTATGGACAGACAGGACTGTGAAACTAAAGGCCACTTACTTGGGTGATAAAGCAGTCGAATCAGAAAAGACCTTTAGGGTCATTCATGCTCCAAGTTCATCAATGACGGCTTCTCTTGAGTCAGGGGATGTTATTCAAACAAACTCAAATATTATTCCGACACAACTAAAGCTTGGAATTAGAAATTTACGTACAAGAGAAATTACATTTGACCGAGCCACAATGGGCGATTGGACTGCTCGATTGGCCACAGAGTCTCGAAATAGGGATGGTACTTACGAATATGAGTTCTTATCAGAAGCTAAAGATATTGATGATAATGGTAAGGCTAGCTTCGATATAGATTTAACAAGGTACAGCATGGGCGGTTATCGCTTCCTTACTCTGTTAGAAGCGAAATCTCCTATCCCTGATTATTCCAAAACGATTAAGTCAAATCAGGTATTTTTTCAAGTGTATAAAGGTGCTGCCATTGATGGTAATGCTCAAATACGAAGAATTGCAGGTAGAGCTCCATTTGCCGCACAAATGTTATTTGTACCTGATTCAAATGAAGATAGAGTTGCTAAAGGTGCTGTTAATTGGGAAATGAGTACTGATGAAGGAGCTACTTGGGTAAGTATAGCTGAATCGAAAGATTATGTTGTTAAGGTTCTAAATGAAGAAGGTTTATATCAATTCAGAGCACATGTGACAAATAAGTATACAGGGAAAACCCAATATACAAATTACCAAGAGGTTCTAGTTTATGCTTTACCTGATCTGTCTTTAACGGGATCGCAAGCTTTACATCCAGGCGAGGTTACTACAATCCAGTTGTTTGACCATGAAACACCAGCTGATACCAATAATGCTGATATCGAGTGGTCATTGGATAATGGCGCTACATGGGAGGCAGGAGATAATTCTCTCGACGTCGAAATGGGAAGCGAGTTGATTAGGCTGCAAGCTCGTATGGCCTACAAAGGAACCGAGTTAGCTGAAACCAAACGTTGGTCTTATATAAAGCATAATATTCTAAAAGCTAGACCGTTACCTGTAAGGATAATTTTTAACCAGCCGAGGCTAATGGAAAAAGGTGTTAATTATTTACTTCAACCTACCGTTAGGTTGGTTGATAGTGGTACTCCAACAATAATTAAAGGTAAATGGAAGCTGCCTAATGGAACCTTTGTAGAAGGCTTGGAATTGGAATACATGCCTACCGCTGAAGATGTACTAAATAGTAGCGGTCAATTTGAGTTTTATGCTTGGGCTGAAGGTTACTATTCAGAAACTTTATCTATCAATAAATTTACAGCTAAGATGTGGGTATATGAGTTCCCTAACTTTGAGATTAATGGCGGTGCTAGAACGTCCTATGCACCGGCCTCTGGATCGGTATACATTCCAAATCCAATAAATTTACCTCCATCGTTGGCTCGTATTACCTATAAAACGGTATGGTCAATACCGTCTGAAATCGAAGTTATCAGAGAAACGGATAAGCAATTAGTGTTTAACGTGACAACTTCAGGACAACATCAGATTAAGGCGCTTATTTCTGATGATAGAGGTCACAGTAAAGAAGTCATGATGTATATCAGTGTGACTAATGCCCCAGAACCTAACCTTACTATTGATCCTCGTTTTAGTAATAATTTAATGCGTGAGCCATTAATTGTAACTGCAAGGTTAAATGGTTCGCTTGGGCACCCTCTAGACCGAATAAGTCTTATTGAATGGGAGGTTGATGGTGTTAAGCAGCAGCAAATTGGTGGCTCAATTATGATCCGTGACTTAATGGCCGGAAATCATAATATTACAGCCAATGTTGAAACTAACTATGGGCTAAAACGTTCATATACGTTCCCACTTTCAGTTGTTAAAAATATCCCTCCTACTTGTGATGCAGAAGAGAAAGATTATGCATCTATCATAAGATTGGATGTTAAATGTAACGATTCTGATGGGCGCATTATGCGTTACGAGTGGGAGATAGACGGGATCGTTTTACCTTATGCAGGTTCTTACATTAACGTCAGTAAGACTGCAGGGAATAAATCTCGAATTGTAGTAAGAGGTGTTGACGACTCAAATGCATATTCGAATTCAATTGAACGAATTTATTCATATTAGTAAAGGCTTAAGCTTATGTTTGAAGGTGACTTTATGGATGAAAAATTAATATTAGCAGCCCCTGAGGTATCTAACTGGTTGAAAATGCAGATAGAAGAAACTAAAAAACGTGATATTTGTGATTGTTTAAATGATATTGAGTTTTTGCGGTTGGTTTTAGAATCACGCCTTAACAAATTGCAAATGAAAATAACTTAAACTGATAAATTAATCCCTAAAGGCTAACAAGAAATTGTTAGCCTTTTTTCATTTATAGCATGTTTATTTAATAGTAATAATCACCATAGGTCTGTATACCAGCCGCCTATACTTGCAATTACAACGTTGTGCGTATAGCATTGCGATAAGGATTTTATTGTGTAAGAGCTTAACATGACTATGAATCAAGGGGATTTACCGAGCCAAACCGGAATCATAAATAATTTCATAAAGAACAATGATATAGAACCTATTGGGTGGCGATGGTATCGGTTGTATATACCTTTGGCACTCGTTATTACCCTAACGTTTTTATGTTATTCATTCACATTAAATTACAAGTTAGTTTTTGTTGGGAACTCAGACAGATGCATACCTGGCTGGTTATTTGTTGTAAAGAAGGGGGTTCTACCTAAGGCTGGTGAATTAGCTATGGTTCTATCACATGAGACTGACATCATGCCTTCAGGTGTAAAGATTATAAAACTTGTAGCCGGAGTCGCTGGTGACACGGTTAAAGTTGATAAATATAAAGTAGTGAACGCAAGCAAAATTTATTATGCCCCATTAGAAGAGGCTGCGTTATTTTTAGAAAAAAATGTTGAAGACTTAACAGGCAATTATATCGTGCCTAATAACTCATATTTCATGATCGGTACATTTCCTGGAAGTTATGATAGTCGATTTTTCGGTGCAATAGTTGATAAACAGGTGGTTGGTCGTGCATATCTCATTATTTAAAGTAGCAACAATTTCTACTCTTATTTCATTTTCGCATTCAGCTGCAATAGCAAATGATTCTATTAATCCATCGCATGGCAACGAATTAAAACCTAAATCTAACTATGAGTTTACTCAACAAGATTTAGATAACATTAAGCGTTCTAAAGCTTTGATGGACCAGGCTAGAAAAGATATTGAAGCACCTAAAAGTGACTTACCTAGCTGGGCTACTACCGGAGAGTCCGATGTGTCTAAATGGGCTGGTGACTTCAAAGATATGAATGCGGAGGCCAATGTCATTCGTAGTGCCGTTCTAGGCGTAGATCCTAATTTCAGGCCAAAAGACATCAAACTAAATCAATATAATAAAACAAAAGGAATTTTAGGCACTAATGAAGAGCTTATTCTTTTTGCCAGCTTCAATATGCCTAAACAAGTACTTCGGAACATGTTAACTGCAGCAAGTAAAGAGGGCGGCGATGTCTCGATTGTATTTAGAGGGATGCGTGAAGAGGACTCCGCAATTAACCAAACGTCCTTGGCGATAAGAAGGGTTATCGATGATCTTGGCCTACTGACTGAACCCAATGTAAAAATGGACCCAAGGCTTTTCTACCAATACGGTATTAATAGTGCTCCATCGATGGTCTACCGTAACGGGAATAAGACCGTGGTGGCCTCAGGTCTTGAAACTTTTGAAACTTTCATTGAACAATCAAGGAATCTAAATTCAGGAGGGAATTTAGGTACTTTATCAGTTAGTTATGCAATTAAAGAAGTAGATGTTATTGAAGTGATTAAAGAGCGGTTGTCTGGTATCGATTGGGAACAAAAGAAGAAAGATGCAACACGCCGATATATTGCAAGAAATACCAATTTTAATCTTCCAGAGTTAACCGGTGAAAATGATATTCATTACATTATTGATCCTAGAGTAAAGTTCACTCGAGAAGTTAAATCAAAGGATGGTACTCATTTTGCCTCAGCTGGGGATATTGTTGATCCAACACAATTAATGGATCAACCAATAACCATGTATGTACTCGATTCAACAAGTGAGAAGCAGAGGGAGTTTGTTAAGCAACAACTTTTAACAGATAAATCCCTAGGTTTGAAGCATATATTGCTCAGCAAAATTGAAGAAAGCGATGATTTTGAACCCATTAAAGATATGCAACATTTATTCAAACAACAAATTTTTATACTTCAACCAGACATGTATGAAAAATTTAAACTTGAGCATACCCCTGCGAAAATTCAAATTAAAAAAGGCATTATTCAGATTACTGAGTTTGGTACTAGGTCTTTACTAGGGCTTCAACAAGAGAAAATTACCCATGAATCATAACTCACACATAAAAAAATTATTAACAAGTATTTCAGTAGCTATTTTGCTAAGTATAAGCTCTTTTAGTCATGCAGATGACTCCATTTGTCCGGATGCACATTATTTTCAAAACCTAATTAATAAATTTTGTTGGAGTTGTACATTACCATTTAATTTAGCAGGGTTTTCTTCAGAAGTACCTGACGGTGCAAACACTGATAGTTTCTGTTCTTGTGCCGATTCATTAGGCGTTCCATCGCCTGGAGTCGCATTAGGTTACTGGAGTCCTGATCACCTCATTGAAGTTAGCCCTATTCCTTGGTGTTCTCCAACATTGGGGGGAACACTTATGCAAGATGATTTGACTATGATGGGTATCCCTTCATCGGGTGGAGGACCAAGCATTACTACAATGTCAGCCCTTCATTATAATTATCTTGTTAATCCGATTTTCAAAATGTTGGGTATGTTCTTGTTGCCGGAATGCGACACAAGCCCAGGATTTGTCGATTTAGATATCGCCTATATGTCAATTTTGGATATCACTTTTTATAACTCGCCACTTTCATACCTTTTTACACCCGATGCAATACCTATCGCTAACCCTGCAGGACGTTCCGTGTGTATTGCAGAAGGCATAGAAGCTTCAGCTTCAGGATCGTCAAGTGAAGATGCTTGGTTCTGTGCTGGTTTGGATGGCCATTTATACCCTTTAACGGCATTTATAACAGCAGATAGTAATTTCATAAGGAATACACAGCTTATAGCTACAAGAGCTTTAGCTTCGCTTCATCGTCGTGGTATTGCGCGTACTACATTTGGTAAGGATGCAATGTGTCAGCCTCACTACGACCCGATGATACCAAGATCACAATATAAGTTGTCCATGATGTTTCCTAGCCCTGAAGCAAATCCGGCAGCAGCTGCTGCTGGGGCTCCAGGTGGTAAGTCTGATGGTTCATGGGATGAATGTTGTCACCCTTTAGGTATGCCTACTATGTGGTGGGCAGCAGGTAGAAGTTCTCCAGGACAGGGTAAAGATATGCATGCTGTTTATTCAATTTTTCGCTATACAGATTGTTGCGTAAGAATCTTGGAGTAGTAAAAATGACAACCAATGTTATCGAACCAGTATCAACCGTTAAAAAGTCAGTAACTTACTCAGTCATTCTGATGTATTTATTTAACTTATTAACCATTTCATTTGTTGTATATTTAGCTACAAGGAGCTTTGATCTAGAAGCGGCAATCACTATGCCTGTGCCTCTAGAGTATTCTTGCCCAACGGGTATGAGCCTTAATAATGGCGTGTGTATTAAGAAGCAGCAAAAACCTACTAATTTTAGTTGCTTAACACCAGGTTTTGTCCTTACTAACATGAACGGAAAGGCAATTTGTAAGAAAGTTGAAACAAGAAACAGCATCAACTTATGTCCTAATGATGGCACAAATTGGATTGATATTCAGAGGCCATGGAATTTTACCGATCCGGCATACCCTCAGTCTTGTTCAGCAAGACAATCTGCTTCAAGTATAGCGTCCTGCAATGCTCAATATAAGGATGCATTTTCAAATGGTGTTTGTTTCAAATTAAAAACACCACTAGGCAAAACATGTCCAAATGATGGGGGGGCAGTTGAAACAATAGAATTATCGTGCCCTCAAAGCTATCAAAATTTAGGTTTGTGCTCAGCTGGTGATACTCAAACTCAGTCAACACCAGATCAATCATGGTTATTAACTAACAGTAATCAATCTTGTACCCGTTCATTGTATGAAACAGCAATCGAAACCTGTGATTCTGGTTTTCAAATGGCAGATGTCGGCGTTTGTGAGAAGATAACTTCAGCAACTCCAGTTATAGAATGTCCAGTAGGTTACTTTCAAGATGGGTCACAATGCCAATTTGGTTCGTTGCCTTCCTGTGGAGTCGGTGAAACATACAAAGATGGTGGTTGCGTTACATCAGCCGGCGTTTTTACCTCTTGCGTAGCAGGCAAAGAGTTAGATCCTTATACAAACTTATGTATTGCATCAAAACCCGATGTTCCAGATTTTGACTACTACACTCAAATTGGATTAGACATTGGAAAGAGCGCGGTTTCTGCAGTTATGTTGCCACAGAATAACGCTGGTGGGGGTTATGATCTCCAAGCAAACTCAGTAGATCCAACAAAGGATAGTGTGACTATTAATTTATCCCAACAGGATGCATTGGGTTTAGATTCTAATAATGGTTACCCAGTATCTACTACCGACACATATCAAAACCAAGATAATCAAAGTAAATCAATTAAAGAGTCAATAAAAAGAAATCAAGATTATGGGCAATCAACACCACTGGTAGGTGCAAATCAAGAAGAGACAAATGATTTGCAAGATCATAGTGCTGTAGCATATTTGACTCTAATGGATACACAAAATCTTAACCCACCTCAGCAAATTGGCTCGGATGCGGCTTTTTTACAACAAGGTTTTGCTGAAATGGATGCAGTTAGAAATGGTGATGGAGGTAGGTTTTTTGGTGATTGTAGTCGGCAAATGGTTGATTATCAGGAAGTAACTGATGGGTCACTGGTAAAAACCCAAACGTCATGCTTTAAACCGAATCGAAATAATTTATCTTCATGTGCAAAAAAAAGAGTATTAACGCCACCTAATTCGCTTGCAATCGTAGGTTTCGATCCTTCTTACATGTCGTACTGTGGACCAAGTTGTTTGCAAGTTCTTATCGGTTCTGAGGCTAAAGAGTCATTGAACAATAAAGGCGATACCTGTGGTATTTATCATTGGGGTACGCAATTTAAGATTGGTGATGATTATAATATTCTCAACACCACGCTTGTTAAAATGGCATGGGATGACCATCTGTTATTGAACATCAACGATCAAGAGATTGTACGAAAAGTTGATGGAGTATTCCCAGGAGGCTTTCCTAACAAAGATAGTTCTTGTGAAAGAAGTAAATACAATGTTCTTAATGCACCACAAAATATAACAGACTTAGTTAATCAAAATATTACTAATACCAATAGATATTTGAAATTAGATTTGGACGTTGCAGTTGGTGATAAAGGGGCGGGTTATGTTGCTCTACAATTTAATTTCGATAAAGAAATAACTGGTGAATGGACCGAGGAAATTATTGAGAATCCTGAAGGTTGCGAAGCCGCACTGACTTCAACAGATTCTTTTTGCACTGCGTCTAATTGGGTTTGCGATGCAAGATTACAATCTAACCTTGTTAATAATAACTCTAAATATATAAATTTATCAGAAGCAGCTGGAAGTGGAGCTGTTAAAACAGCTAATTATAATGACGCCATAGTAATGGTCATGCGCCGAGATTTCGACCCAGTAAGCTCAACGTCAAATGTCTCAAATTGCGGGTTAATTATCGCTACAACGGATGGCGATACCGATGGAAATAATGATGATGGATTAATGGTCTGTCAGGATTCTATTGGTCTGTCTACTCACTCAGTTAATGACCCACCAGCAGTCAAGGGCACAAAACTTACCAATGTACTACCAGAAAAAAATAAGTGGACTGCCTTTGCTTTTAAAATAAATAGTGATGGTAAAGGAGCTACATTTTTCTCAAGTGATGGTACTAAATTTGATTCATATACAGTTTTAAATGGTGCATTTGACCAATTGAAACTTACAAGAATAGCTGTAGGTCGTGGAACGTCTGGAAATGATTGGCCAAAAAGGGCCTCTGACCCATTCTATGTAGGTTATTGGGAGGTATTTGATTCTCCTACAGATGAGGAAATTAGATTTCAACTAGATAGGGTTAATTCAGAGTATAACCTTGTTAATCTAGAACCATTGTTTCCAGGCGATGATGGGCTAACGCCTTGTATGGTAGCGCATATGGAAGATTATCAATGCGACCCATTAAAGGGGGCAAGATTGCCAATGTCTGGTGGTACTCTTGGTTATTCAGATATTTTGAATATGCCCGATAGTTGTGAGGTGTTGGATAGAAATTCTAGATGTGTTTTCGACAAAGCAACTTGTGCTAGTGGCTGGTTAAATTCGAGTACAGGAACTTGCTTCGGTTGGGACATTAGTTATACCTGTGAGACAGGTGCTCAAGTAATCCTTAATAAGTCAAAGGTTAATGACACATGCTTCAGTGATGCTGAATGTATAGGGAGTGACTGTGCATTTAAAGCAGATGAATCTAATACTGACTTCGTTCAAACGGCAGCGATGTATGCATCTATCAATGAATTAGATAATGACAGGGCCTGTACAGACCCAAGCGATCCTTCAACATGCCAAGTTTTTGTGGGGAAAAAGGATTACTGTTCTTGGGACCAATTTAAGGTTAATGATTGCTGCTCTTTGGATGGAACGGATACTACAGCAAATTTATTTAAAGGTAGCAAGACTTTGTTCCAAGCTGGGCAATATGCCGCTACTGCAGAAGGCCCCTTCACCGATATGTTTATGAAGGACAACTTTGCAGCTAAAGGTTGGGATATGGTTAAAAGTGGTTGGGATTCTGCTACTGAATATATGAGTGGAGTGACAGATCCTTTAGTTGAAAGTGCGACAGAAATAGCCACCAGCTTTTGGGATACTATTTCTCAGCCATTCGTATCTTCAGCAGAGGCGGTAGCGGGTACTACCTCAAGCACAATAGCAACAGAGGGTGGTTCAGTAGTTACAAGCTTCTTTGATGATGTGTCAGCAGCAGTTGCTGCGGCTATGGATAGTGTTTATGAGTATATCTATGACGTCATGCCTGACGTTATGCAGCAAGCGGTCCAATCTGCGGCGTCTGCACTAGGAGCTGAAGGCACTAATGAACTCGGTGCTGAATCATTACAATATGTTTCAGAGTATCTGGTTAACGTACTAGGTTTCGTCATGTTTTTATACACAATGTATCAATTGATAAAGTTGGTATATAACCTACTTACAGCTTGTAAGGAAGAAGAGTTACAAATGCCAACGAACCTCAAGGAGCGTAAATGTTTCTTGGCTAAGCATGTACCTTGTGAGAAGACATTAGGAGTTTGCACGACAAAGGCGAGAAATGAATATTGTTGTTTTGCTTCTACATTATCCCGAATTATTATGGAGCAGGCGATTGTACAAATAGGCTCGTCACCACAAGAATGGCATGAAGTTGAACAATGTAGAGGGTTTACATTAGGTGAGTTAGCAGATGTAGATTTTGGTGCCATAAATTTTGACGAATGGATTGGTCTAATGGTTGAATCGGGTAAATTTCCAGAAGACTTAAGTTTAGAGAAAGTAACCGATGAAGATGCAAGTGTGAATAATGGAGGCCGTGATAATACCATTAAGCGAATGGAAGACCGGTTACCAGGTGATACGGGGGTTAAACTAAGAGAATTATATAACTCAGGATCTATTGAAACGAATATAGATTGTAATGCATTTCCTAGGCCTGCACTATGTGATGCAGGAGTCACAATACCTAACCCTCCTTAACCCTCTAATGTTAGTGACTAACTGAAACTCAGTTAGTCACTAACAATTTATTTTTTGACAAAAAATAGAGCTTCTTGTGTATCTAGGTTGATTAGGTAAGGAACTTTAATAAGCATTTTGTCTACCTCACCAAGTAAGTTAGCTTTTTCGGCTTTATGGTTTTTGTGTGGCACATATAAGTACGTGTTTTTGATTGGTACGCCTTTAATCAATGCGGTTTCAAGAACATCATAAGGAACTGACCATTGGACTATGGTTGAATCATTTGTATGGTTATCCATAAGTCCAAAAGTGTTTAATACAGTACCATTTAGTTTCGCTTGAACTTTTAGTACTGATGCGAACTGGCACGGTTTAGTTGTACTTGGCTTGCAGCTTGAGAAAGAGCTACCTTTGGCAGTTATGACACTAAAGTGATTGCCAGAACGGGATTTAGTACTTGATACAAACGTCCCAAGAGAAGAAATTAATTCTTTTTGATACGTGTAAATTTCGCTTGTATCACTACCTTGTAAAAACGTAATAAACGTAAATTGTTTATACGGTTCATTTTTGTTAGACATTAACAAGCCAAGACCAAGTTGAGACATAGAACCTGAGAATCCAGCAGCGTTTGCCACTCCAACACCTAATGCTCCGGCAGTGACGTCAACGGCTCCTTTCGTTAGTGAATATCCTCCAGTGTCAAAATCTTCTGGCACTTTCAAATCTTTAATATTGCGATCAAGACTGGCCATTTTTACTATCTTTAAGGCTGATGAATCGCTTTGTTCGATAGGAGTGATATCGGCTAAGGATTTAGGGCCTGATGGTGTAGAGGCACAACCTGCAAGCGTAAAGGCTAAAAGTGCAACGGTTGCTACATTGGGTAAATGTTTCATTCAGGGTATTCCTAATTATTGGTATAGTTATAAGTTAACATGAAAAAAAATTGCTACAAGAGTTTAGGCCATTATACTTTGATTACATATAGTTAGTAACTAACTAGAAAACCATTTTCTTTTGGATATCTATATTTCCGTTGGAGATCCTATGCTATTCGTTCGCATTAAATGGGTATTCTCTTTAATTACGATACTCTGACCAGACTAGGCAAGTGATTACCAAGCTAGAACATGTCTTTTTGCCGGTTGCGTGTTTACATTCATTTTCGCCACTAATCAGCAGCTTCAGTTGCTAATACAAAATCAATATTTAACTTGGCCATGCCATCGAATTCTCGCTCAATTGATGAAAAATAATGTCCAGACTTATTGATAAAATTAACTATCTCGTCAATTGTTTTGCCAGTTTCAGTGCAATATACAAATAATGAGAGAGGTTTGATTGAGCTTCCATTAGTAGGGTCTATGCACTCAACTACATCATCAATTATCGCATAAATATTACCGGCCTTGGCTTGGTCTTTTAAGCTTGATATAGATATTTCATATTGTGTTAATTCGTTTATTGAACATAGTAATTCAACCCATTTTTTCTCAGCTTGTTCCACCAGCCGATTTTTATAAAGCAGTTTCATAAGATCGTTTAAATGTCTTTCCTTACTCTTCTTTGAAACAAGTATTTGTTTCACCGCAGACTTTACCTCTTTAAATTTTGGGCTTTTTAAAAGAGGCTTCATAAATTTAATGAGAATCTGGTCGCGATTTTGTTCAGGGCAAAAGCGTGTAGATTCGCCTACGGTCAAATACAAGTGTATTAGTGCATTTTGGCAAAAACACTTCAGATTGTCGTAATAACTTTGACTCATGAACAACCTCTTTTACTTAGAAATTTTTACCAAGATATTGTGCTGATATTTTATATCGTTTAGCTCATCATCTATTGCGACATTTGATTCAATCCAATTGTTTTTCATAGATAAAGTAACATCCGTTTGGGAAGAGTTAATGATATCAATCTTTCCTTCAAAGTGTCCTGCAAAAAATGATAAATCGCGCAATAAACTTGGCTCTATGGTCTTAATAGTCAGGTTGCCTTCAAACTCCTGCTCAATTGCCAATGTTAAAGCCCTTCTCACATAAACCATTGCAATTGGACATCTAGTGGCTTTCAGGTCAAATTCATTATTTTTCATCACGTATCCTTTAAATCAGGCTAGAGCAAGGGATTATGCGAATCTTTTGGCAAACTAAATTAGCAAGTCGTTTTTCGGAAGATTTAACTATTCGAGTTTTACCTTGAATAATTTGATAAATCTCTTTATTAATCCAGATATCTGCCGTCCTATCATTCACTGGTAAGGTTTTGATTTTTGTAAGTGGTTCAAAATTTAATATGTTGCATTGGTTGTGAAGTGAATCTTCTATTATTGAGCGTCCGATGTAAGCAAGAGCCTTTAGGCCTATTGCACAATAAAAAATATTTGAGTTGATATATTCTTTAGCTTCCCCTGGGTTATCAATAGACTGTAAGTGTCCGATATTAAGTACATTATAAAGCTCATATAGATACTTGCTTATTAAAGACAAATAAACTTTGTAACAATCCTGGTCATTGAGCATTTTGTTAGCTGATTTCTTACTGCTTTCGCCAACCATGATCATGATGAAGTCAATTAAGTTAGCAAGGGTGAAGATTTTACCAAGCGTCAGTTTTCCATTAACGGCAATAACATTTCCGAATTTCAATCCGCTCGCCTCGGTGACTTCTATGATTTCTTTTGCAAGACGGCTTGATGAGGACTCAGAGTCAAAGTAAATACTTTGGCTGGAATTTGGTTTGGTCAACCCAAGGTGCAGATCAGAAAAAAGTTGAGTAACAAACTTAGATGACTCACGGATAGTAACAGTTTTCACAACTACTATTTTAACGTTTAAGGTATATCCAGCTATTTCAGGGCGCTCTAAAATTGCTTTTTTAATCGCTCCTATTCTACCTTGGCCATCAATGAATAAACGATCACTATGGCTTTTTATGGTCGCTTTATAGATATTGGTGCCAACATACCCATTAACACCATTTTCAAGTAATGTCTGCATTTCAAGAGCTGTGACGATAAGCAGTGCAGAAGGAAACACAGTGTTATTTCTATTAACAAGATAGCCACAGATATTATTGATACGACTTTTCTCTGCGTCGCGCTGTAATCGTTCACGTTCAGGTATATTAGGATCTTCAAGTTCGAAGTATGTCGCGCATTGCTCATATGTTAGTTGTGTTAAAAAGGTCTGCCCTATCCCTTCAGTTCCTTCCTGTATAACGATATCAAGATCACGATCGGCGGTGATTGTGAATTTTGGTATGACCAAGCTATTAGTGTTGTTTAATGTCGCGTTCATTTTAATTACCAGTGTTTTTTTGACTTACATAAATCTTCTCATACATTTATTTTCCCACAAGGAAGTGGAGGGTAGTATTTGCGTTGTAAATTTCGGGGTAACTTCCTTGCAGCAAAAACAAAGTGTTATATATTCAAAACATATAAAAACGATTTTTTAGGTGGTGGCGTTATGGACTTATTTAATTTGGATTCTTATAAAGCAGAAGAATCAATGAATGCTTTTGATAAGAGTGAAGAGTTAATAAATGAGTATTTAACGCTGCTAAAGGAAGGGTACTGCCTGCAAATTGGCTTTAGTGGTGGCAAGGATTCAACGTGCATCTTAAATGGTGCTATTGAGGCTATGGCTAGAGGAATAAAAGCAGGGGTTATTGAAAAAGAACGTCCACTAGTGGTCATTACTGTGGATACCTTATTAGAACCTGCACCCATCCAATGTTACTTACCATTTGCTCATAAGCAGGTAAGTATAAAAGCGGCTGAGAGTGACATAAATTTATTTATTAAAACGATATCTCCGCCGATTCAAGATCAGTTGATGACATTATTTGCTGGAGCTCAAAAATTATTAGCTACAGCGTCATCAGGTCGATCTGCTGATTGCTCGAAAATTTGGAAGATTGATTTGGGAGTCAAGGAGTTAAGGCTTATAAAGTCATCGTTGCCAGTAAGGTACCAGAGAAGCAGCTGGATAAGCGTATCGGGTTCACGGTCTTCGGAATCCCCACGAAGAAAGAACAATATGTTAAACCAGAATGTCCTATCTGTTCAAGCGCAAAAACTAATAGAAAATATTAAAGTTGCCGAACAAAGCGTCAAAGGAAATGTTTTTCGTTTTGCCCCTATTGGACACTGGTCATCTGCAGATGTGATTAGTTATTTAACTCATGCCGGTAATGCTCCAATGGTTAGGCCTGTTCCAGGTTGTGTCATAAGTTCATATGGTCAAAACTTTGGTTTATTGTTAGCCATTTACGGCGAAAGCTCTGGTAGTGATGTTTGTGATGTTGCGATTATCGATGATGCTAATAAAAGTGAAACAAGCGGTTGTGGTAATGGCAGGGTAGCTCGGTTTGGCTGCGTAACTTGTACACTTGTTGCAGAAGATAAGACCGCTAAGGAGTCTTTTGAATATCCTCGTTGGTCAAGGTTTGGAGATTCAACATTAAGATTAAGGGATTATTTATCAAGAGTATCTGATGACATTACATTGAGATCTTTTCATGCTAGAGCTTACGACAATTCTGCAAACAACAATGTATTTTTACAGCCTAATTCGCTGAGATCTCGAGTGCTAGAAAAAATGGTCTGGTATGCAAGTCAGATATCTCTAGATTATCAAAAAATTCACATTGAATTTAAAAATCTACATGAGCGAAATGAGCTTGGTTTAGATGTAGGTATTCAAGATATAATGAATGACATAACGCTAACTGAAAGTGTAAAAAATCAATATATTGATTGTTACACAAGCAGGATGTTGGAGGGGCCGTTATATACCTTGTTTAGCAAAGAGCATGCTGTGTTACTGTCATTTCTTTGGGCCTTGCATGGTGTAGCCTCGCAACCCTACCAACCAGTTTCGATTTATGATTCAGTGTTCAACAAAGGTAAGTCTATTCCATTCCCTCCTACTAATGCGGAATTGAATGCGAAGCGACAGTTGCAAGGGCTACCGACAATATCAGAAGAGCTTAAAAGACAGCGCTTACCGGATGCGGTTGTAGCTCGCTTATTCACACCGGTTAGTTCGACATACTCAGAGTTAAAGTCAAAGCTTGGAGGTTCACTTAAAGCTTCAGATTTAAGAGAATTTATGCCATTTCAAATTGATGACTATTGGCAAATTAAGAATATTCAGTTTGATGCTTTAGGAGGGGTGGTTAATTACCCAGTGACCCGTAGTTTGTTTACTAGGAAATTTAACCTTAGCTACAATATTACTGGTACTGGCCAAGAGGAAGTAAAGGCCAAGTGTTTAGCGACAAAAAAACAAATTAAGCTTGTTCAAGGCTCAACGCTCTACAACGAGCTTTTGGATCTTGGTCGTCAAGATTATGCTTTGGAGTTGGAGCATGCTTCTAACGAGGAAGGCGTTTCAATCGAGGAAATGGAGGCGTTCAGAAAAGAGCAAAATTCTTCGTTTGGTATTCAATCTACACATGAATTTTCAAATCAAGCTATTTACACTAGCTCAGTGACTTACTTTGATAAAAGCGCGAAGAAGACAAAAAAGCAACCGTTGAAATGTTGGTCTGCTCGTAAGAGAGTTTTTGATAAAGCCGCTGGTAAGTATGTTGCCGGAAGATCATCACTTAAAACTTATACCGCTAGCATCAAGACGTCATTATCCAATCAGTTAGAGCAAACTGTTAGTTATTGGGTGCCGGATGATAGTGTCGAGAAAGTGTGCTTGATTGGTACTCATCAATCTGAAAGAGATTTCGAAATAAAGAATGGTATTAACTTCGATTCCGATGTTTTTGAATACTGGAAGGACTACGGTTGGGACCAATTACTTAAGTTACATGAACAATCGTTAAGAAAATGTATTCGAAACAAACTGCCGTTGAGAAAATTTATGGGTACAGCGCCCGTTTACCATTTGACTAATAACACCGGCTTATCGATTTCTGAAAAGTTAGTCCACTTTCTTCACAAAACATTGAAGCGTACTGAGCTATTTGATAAGGCCGGACTCTATGACCTAGCAAATCTAAGTGAAAAGCGTTTGCTGTCTATACCGACCCTTATTTCTATGAGTGAGCATCGTTCTCAAAAAGCACAACACTTACTTGCTGTTAGGCATGTTAGGCATTTACAAAATAGTCATATAAAAACTGATTTCATTAACGTCGCATGTGCAGAGTTGCAAAATAAACAAGTATATAAAAATATATCTCAGAGGCTTCATGATTTTACTTTGCAGTTTGAAAGCATTGCTAATGCATATTTAGCGTCAGATTTTTTAGGGCTGTTTGCAACTAACTCGAATGAGCGTCGTAAAAAGTATGAAATCTGGTTGTCAGAATTTGCACCTGTTTTATCAACTGTTGATGCCATGCTTACAGTGCTAGCTACTAAAGCCGAAATGAAACTGGTAGATATGGATTTTGAACTAAAACAATTGTTAGTGATGGATTTAGAGCAGAAAACGAGTGAGTTAAAACAGTCGTTAATTAAGTCGGTCCCTGTTGAAGCAGTGGAGAGCATTATTGACCAGGTTAAGCAGGGGGGGGCAATAATCCATACTCAAGGTACTCAATATATCCCTACTGTAAATATATCAAAAAATATAGATGTGATATGTGGATGGATTAAATCCAATTACTCTAAAACTAATGCATTCTTGTTGGCGCATGGCTTTACGACTTCCATAGCATATATGGTCAATCAGGATTACATCAATCCGGTGTTCACTGTAAAACCATCTACTAATTCAGATGAAAAAAAACTCACTAGAAGAGTAGCAGCGGAGTTGCATTGGGCTAAAGGATTGAACAAACTTGACTTGAAAAGTCATGACTGTTTGAGTCCACTGTTCACCAGTGTCGGGGTCGAGGTGTTAAAAAGAGTGGCAACTAAGAAGCAAGACAATAAACTTATATCAATGCAAATTAGTAGGCTGTTTAGTGCTGGTGGAACTGCAGAAGCTGCCTAGAAGAAGTTAATTACTAACCTTTTAGGCAGTTTACTAACGAATTGATTGGTATTTATTAGAGGCTAAATGTAATAATAAACACAATATATTATACTGTAAGAATTGGGGTTTGTGTGGGGATTACGAATGATCAAAATAGTGTTGCTAATACAGATGAGCACACTTTAACCTGTGCCTTGCCAGGAAGCGGGAAAAGCTTCACCTTGATAGAGTTAGCTTTGAGGCTACTAAATAAGTCACCGAGTTATAGCATTTTGTTGATTACCTTCACTGATGCTGCCACCAAAGAGCTTAGGCACAGGTTATTTGAAAAGTTAACTAGTTTTCAGATCGCCCGTGTTCGTGTCCAAACCTTCCATTCTGTTGCTTGGCATATGTATAAGCTTCACAATAATGAAAAACTGGCCATCGGTATAGATCAGTATTTCTTCGTTGAAAGAGCTATGCGAGAAGAGAGTTTTGGTGGGGATCACGCCGAAGCTATGGCATCTATTGAGTTTTATGGAAGACAAATTACCCCCAAAGGATCAGATGATTATAACTACGAGTTATATCAGAGATACCTTTCTATACTGAAGTCAGCTAAACGGGTTGATTTCAATATGGTTTGTAAGAAAGTTTATGTGAGCCTTTCACAAGATATTATCCCACCAGTAAATGAAACTCATATCCTCGTCGATGAATTCCAAGATACCGACAAATTACAGTATAACTGGCTGTATGAGCACGGTATTAGAGGAAAAAAATTGATTGTTGTTGGTGATGATGACCAAGCCATTTACAGCTGGAGGGGGGCTGCTGGCTACCAAAATATGGTCGATTTTCAAAGAGACTTTAATTCGGTTGCCTATATCTTAAGCGAGTGCTTCCGGTGCGGCCCAAAAATATTGGAGAGGGCGGGGCAACTTATTGAGAACAACCATGACAGGGTAGATAAGCCTATGGTGTCTAGTGCGCCGGTTGAAGGTAAAGCTTGGTACACAGATAGTGGCGAAGTAGGTGAGGCCGAAACTGCATTTAAATCTATCTCTAATAGGCCCAGCGATTGGGCTGTGTTGGCTAGAAGTAATTTGCAGTTAGACCTAATAGAAACAATAATTAAGAGCCATGGAATCGATTATCAAAGGCTTGGCGGTAAAGGGTTTTGGGATAATCCGGTAGCATTGATGTTCGTCAAGAGTATGTATGTGATGATAGAACCTAAATCATCACAGGTTTTAGCTGAAGTATTAGGTTTTCTACATGAAAGTGAACAAAACATAGGAGTCATCATTAATCAGATAAATATGAGAAGAATCTCTTTTGGTGATTTGTCATATACATCAGATGATCAATGGTCAAATGTAGCTAAACGATATCACGGAATGTGGGAAAAGTGGCAAATCCCCACTTCGAATTCAAATGAGGTCGCTTTGAGGCTAAAGATGATGATCGATCTATGTTCACATGTCCGTTCATCTAAGTCAGAACAAGGTGTAATTAGGGCCGTTAGTGATATTCTACAAAAGATGCAGGGAAGCTTTGAAAGTAATATTAGATACTTAGTGGAACGTTCAAGTGTAAAGAAGAAGGATAAGCAAGCAGGGGAGGATATTCTCACTCTAGCGACAATGCACTCATCTAAAGGACTTCAATTTAACCGAGTATGGATTTTGGGTGGGAACGAAGGTACATGTCCATCTAAGGCAACATTAGAAGGCAACTCTGCTGGTGGTGTTGATGAAGAGCGTCGATTGTTTTATGTTGCAATGACCAGGGCTAAAAGTGAGTTAGTTGTCTCATATAGCATTGAAAAAGAGTTAAGTCGATTTGTTACCGAATCGGGATTAGAATTTGTTCAAAATACGATAAAACAAACGGAATCTGACGAAAACGCATCTTGACGTTTCTGTAATTTTAAGTATCCTTATACAAAGTGAGTTATTCAAATTAACTCACTAATTCACTTATGAGGCTAAAAGGCTTCATAACAGTATTAAATTTGCCATTTGATACTCAGAGACTAATTCTAGGCTAGCAAGCTGTTGTAACTCTTTTTAGCTTGCACACTAATCACCATTGAGCCAGGTGATTGGTTGAAACCGGCTCGGTCCTCTGTTACTTCAAATTTGTCTGACACGCTCAATGCATTTTCGAGTGCATTAAGCTTGGCAGATAGTTTGCCACCAAACCCTCACCGCCCTCGCTTTATAGCACCCTTACTTTTCTAAGCATTTAGAAATTTTCTCTTCTTGAGATTTTACATATTACGCATGTAATTTTGTACTATAGGTGGGTTTTTCGGGTCGTCCATATGGATGATTTTATTGATATATTCGGCACATATCATTGATTTACCTTACTGACTGTCTATCAGATTAATTGCATTGTTCACCTTGAACCTTGCGTATTTAAACCCTTAAGGGAGTTATAAACACTCCTTTATGGATGCTTATAACTCTCTTTTTTTTGGAGTTCGTTATGAGTGTTTTATTACTAGTTTTACTTGCTTGTTCTGTTGTTGGTTTAGGTTTTTATTGTTTAGCGGTTAAGCCAATTTTAAATTACTTTTGGATTATTTAATGTTTACCATCAGTATTTTATTATTATTTGCCTTGACCCTAATGATTACCTCTTCTTACAACGTTTATTTGATAGTAAATTGTAATTAATAGGTTTATTTAGAAAATTTTAAAGTTGAGCTTCAAACTCCCAAGTTTGCTGCTCAGCTTTTTATTTACTCTACTATATTTTTATTTTATTTTTTAATTGTCGTTGTTATTTGGGTTACTCACTAATAATCTTTTTATAAAAGGCTATTAGGAGTAACCCATTTAATAGGATTAACGATATGTTACATAATCAAGTGAAAGGCATATATAGCCGAGAAATAAATAGAATAGTGTTTCATGATGGATCAACTGCTTTTTTTGAACAAAATGAAACCTGCATAATTGACGATGGTGAGCTGGCTGAATGTATAACTAGTTGGGCTCTTACTAATAAACATATTGTCGCGGGTGAGTCTATCGCGGTTTTATGAATACAAGACCAAGCGGTAATGCCGCCTTGTAAATCCATGGTTTTGAAGATTCAAGAACTGGTGTTATGTTCCGTAACTTTAGTTATATCCTGTGGTCTTGCAGGATATAACCATTAACAAAGCGCTTTTCATAAGAGCTTTTTGTTATTGATTCATAGATTTCCACCCTCCCTTTAAATTTTTTATACTTTTGCATATGCAAATACTTTTTTACTTAAAGATTCTAATCTTTTTGTAATTTAATAATTAATTTATGGGAATCATTGAACAGAAAATGCCTCAGGTATTTTATTTTTGCGTATGCAATTAACTGTTCATCTTGCCACTGGCCGACAACTACAACGTTATGTAGATTTTCCCTGAAGGGATATTACTCTCTTCATTGGGTCATATCGTCTTCAGGTTTTGATTATTTGTTTTATTTATTTAATTAATTTTTGGAGTTCGCTATGACTGTGATTAAAGATAAACCTATTAGAAAGAAAAGAGATAAAACCTACCAACAATTAGGATTAAACCCTATTGAAGGCTGGACTGATGAAGAATTGATTTCCTTTTGGGACCGATTCATTGTCTATAATTTAACTCTACTTTCCGAAGACTGCTCAGATTCCTTAGATATCTTAGATTGGTTGAATGGCCCCGAGTTTTTACTTGTTGCTAATTTTGCTGGTTTAGATGGGGAATTTATTCGCGAAAACGCTATCAGACTTTACGAACCTAAACCTAAGAAAGTCCGTCGCGGATTTACTCACTTTAGAAATCGTAAGCCTCTTGAAGTTAACATCAATGGATTTATTCATTATGCATTTGACTTCGGTGATTAATATTTAACCCTTTTGGGAGTTGCATCTACTCCCTTTAGGGACAGTTGTAACTTTCTTTTAATTTTTAATTAATTTTATTAATTTTTTTGGAGTTCGTTATGACTGTAATACTTAATAGAAATGAACATGAAATGGCACAATCAAAAATCAAATACGGTGAATCTTGTTATTATTTAACATTAGATTTCTCTTCTTTTAGTGGTAAAAAAACAGCTAAAGATTCAGAAGTATTTAGTTTAAATGGTATTAACGTGTCCTCTGTTACGGAGTCTCCACGTAAAAAACTAGTTGATAGCAAGAATATTTCATTTGTTCAGAAACATTATATGCGCGCAAAACGTGTATTTGATGATATTGGAGTTCCTATTTGGGGTGGTTGGCTTGTGCCAAAACACTCTATTGACGAACTGAAATTTGAGTTTTTAACCATTAAAAAAAGTTACGACATAGAAAGTCAAAACTTTGTTGCAGCTTATAGGACCTTACTTGAACAGCAATGCGCAGAATATCCTGACATTGCCGATTTTATTAGAAATGATGCCCCTGATTCAAACGTAGTGCGCTCTAAGTTTTATATGAGACTTTCGCCTATGCTTGCAATTAGTTTGCGTGATGATGATGAAATTGAAGAAATAGGTTCTGCTATAAGTTATGGGTTATTTGCTCAATTTAAAAAGCTCGCTGAATCAACACTTCAATGTTTAACAAAGCAAGAAACTGTCCGTATAGCTACCATTCGCAAAAATTTAGAACAGATAAAAGAAAAGGCTAACACCTTCGCTTTCACTGATTCTATTTGGGATGGGACTGTTGGATTAGTAGATGCGATTATCAAACGTCTGCCTTTGGAAGGTTCTAAGTTAGAGACGAATGAGAAAGCTATGCTTATGTTAGCCCTTGGGATGTTTACCGATGAAAAAAGATTAAAAATAGCTGCTAATGACATAAATAATTTAGATCTAGAATCTATTTTGATGCCAAAGGTTGCCGTTGCGGTTGATGAAGATGATGATTTAATCATGTGTCTTACTCAAATGCGGTCTAATGATGAAG